>JAGUWR010000017.1 GCA_020062265.1 Minisyncoccota bacterium
CTTTAGCCCTGACTCGTCTTGTTAGTCACGCCGTTGCGCCGGCGCCTCAAGCCGTCCTTACTCTTAACATCTCCAGTGACGGTCTTGATCTCTTTATTCTTAAAAACGGTAAGCTTTATTTCGACCACTTTCGTTCATGGCTTTCCATCCAGGGTGAAAGCCGTCAAATTACAAAGAGGGCGTTCGAGTCAGCCGTTATTGAAGAGGTTCAGCAGGTGATCAATTTCACCATTAACCGCTTTAAGGAACGGCTCAGGCAGGCAATTATTATCGCGCCCGGCTTTGAATCAGAAATTGGCGGCCTCCTTGGGGAGCGTTTCGGTCTGGCGGTTGCACCGCTGGCGGTCCGGGATTTTGTCTCGCTTGGTCCGAGCTGGTTCATCGCCCTCGGTTCCGCTCTTCGCGGTTTAGCGGATCGAAGCCGAGACCAAGATATTAGTTTGAGTCCCTTTTCATCAATTGAGAGTTACTACCAAGAACAAACTTTTCATTTCGCCGTCCTCTGGCGAAACATCATCATCGAGGTAGCCGTCGTCTTCCTTATCGTCTTCATCGGCGTTAATGTTTTTCTTGTAGACGTTTTTAATCAAAATCAGACCCAGCTTGAAAGTTTTAAAACCCGGCCCGTTATTCAGGAGCTTACTGTTTTACAGGAAAAAGTTCAGGAATTCAACCGGCTGGTGGTAATGGCCGAACAAGCGAAAACCGCCGCTCCTTCTTGGCTGCCGTTTCTTGAACAACTTCAGACGTTGGCTGATCGGCACCGGGTGCATTATGACCGGATTATAATGAGTTCAATTCGTGAACCAATTCATATCAACGCCCGAGCGCCGTCAAGCGCCGTTGCCGTCGCCTTCAAAAACACTTTCACTCAACAACCGAACTTCAAGAATGTTGATCTACCCCTTGTTTCAGCAACCGTCCTCGATGACGGTTCGGTAGGCTTTGCCCTTAGTTTTTCCTTAAGATAGATTAAATTTATTTCCACACGTTTTTGCGATCGCAAAAACGTGTGGAATTTTTCAATTTGGTCAAATAAACTAGGTCAGTAATAACTGGGTAAATTAAGAAAAGATTTGTTTTAAATTTTGGGATAAACTTTCCAAGATTTTTTTGTCCGCCGTTGATATTTTTTTTAGAACGAAAGCGCCAGCTTTCGTTCTTCTTATAGAATTTATAGGACCAATAGGACTTATAGGACCAATAGGACTTATAGGACTTATAGGTCGAATCCCGATCCGGAGGCGCCAAAAGTTTTCCGTCTTAAGTGATTTAATAATGGATTCTGCTCCTTTATGACCGGCCGAACCGCGACCGAAACTTAACTTGAACTGACCGAGAGCAATATCCGAATCGTCGTGAATTATCAGCAGTTCTTCCGGCTTCACCCCTCGTTTTTTTAGCACCGCTTTTACAACGCCGCCGGACTGATTCATAAAGCAGTCGGTTTTATAAACCCTATAGGACCTATTGGACCAATTGCCTGCCTGCGCGGGCAGGGACTTATAGGTTCTATCTAAAAAATCAACAAATAAATGGCCGACGTTGTGGTAGGTGTTTTTGTATTCTTTACCGGGGTTACCGAGACCAATGATGAGTTTGATATTCTCAGACTTGAAATTCGCCTTCATATTCTATAAAATTATCTCATAAATTGCGCTTATTTTCATGAGGAAGTTTTTTTGGTTCTTTTTAGAAGTTTTTGAAACCCTGGTTATCGCCATTGTGGCGGTGTTTCTAATCAGAACGTTTGTTGCTCAGCCGTTTTTAGTGAGTGGCTCAAGTATGGAGCCGACTTTTTATCACGGGAATTATCTCCTCGTCGACGAGTTTACTTACCATTTTCGTGAGCCCCAGCGGGGCGAGGTGGTAGTGTTTCGCTACCCAAGCAAACCGCCCTCCTATTTCATTAAAAGAATTATCGGCCTGCCGGGCGAGAAGGTTATTCTGGAAGATGGAAAAGCGACGATTGTATCAAATGAAGGAACTAAAAAACTAGAAGAAACCTACATTTCCCAGCGGGCGGGTGGTGAACGTTTTGAGACAACTCTCGGCCCCGAACAATATTTCGTATTGGGTGATAATAGGAATTTCAGCTACGACTCAAGGAGTTGGGGGGCGCTTGACCGGTCTCATATTATTGGGGTAGCGCGACTCCGTCTTTGGCCGTTCAACGAGGTTATGGCTTTTAGCGCGCCAAGATATTAAAATTCTTATGATTTCAAAAAAAAAGAGCAGGCAGTTGTTTCAATCAATTAAAGGAATGAACGATATTTTACCCAAAGACCAAATTTGGTGGGATTTGGTTGGGCAAGCCGGCCGGCGGGTCGCCGAACTTCACAATTTTTCTTTTATTGAGACTCCTCTCCTTGAGTCGGCGGCCCTGTTTGAGGCAGGAATAGGAGTGAACACCGATATTGTCGAAAAAGAAATGTTTTCGTTTAGGACAAAGGGCGGCGATACAGTCGCCCTTCGGCCCGAGGGCACGGCCCCGGTTATGAGGAGTTATTTTCAACATCAGCTCGGCTACTTCTCTTCGCCTCTTAAAGTATTTTATTCAGGGCCGATGTTTCGTTACGAAAGACCGCAGGCGGGTCGAGAACGTCAGTTCCACCAGTGGGGTGTTGAAATTATCGGCGACGGCGATCCGGTCTACGACGCCGCGGTTATCCTTGTTTGTCTTGATTTTTTCAACGAAGTTAAATTAAAAGACATTCAACTCAAAATTAACACTCTGGGTTGCCGGGTTTGCCGACCGACCTATCGTCAAAAGTTAAAAGATTATTACCGCTTGCGTAAATCAAAACTCTGCAAGGACTGCCAGCGTCGTTACGATAAGAATGCCTTCCGGCTACTGGACTGTAAGGAGGAAGAGTGTTTGAAAATGCGCGGCGGCGCGC
Organism: Minisyncoccota bacterium; assembly: GCA_020062265.1. Taxonomy (GTDB): domain Bacteria; phylum Patescibacteriota; class Minisyncoccia; order UBA6257; family GWB1-50-10; genus JAGUWR01. The sequence continues at coordinate 2,901 of JAGUWR010000017.1, forward strand.
CGATAATTCTTGACTACCTTTGTCAGAACTGCAACAATCATTTCAAATCGCTTCTTGAAATTATTGAAGATAACAATGTTGTCTACGAACCCGACTCTTATCTCGTAAGAGGACTGGATTATTACAACAGAACGGTTTTTCAGTTTCATCACCCTTCGTCGCCTCAGGAATTGGGCGGCGGAGGAAGATACGATTATCTTGCCGAACTTCTTGGCGGGCGGATGATCCCCGGTGTCGGCGTCGCCCTCGGTCTTGAACGGATTATTGACGCGGTGCGGGGGCGAAACGCGAATATCCAGCCAAAACTTGGTATGAAGATTTTTTGGGTGGCGGTAGGCGATCAGGCCCAAAAATCTTCACTAAAACTAATGGGACAACTTCGGCGGGCTGGCGTTATCGTTGGTGAAAATCTCGGCAGGAAATCCTTGCGAGCCCAACTTAAAGCAGTTAATAGAGCAAAAGTAAAGGTCGCTCTTATCTTCGGTCAAAAAGAAGTTTTTGAGGGGACGATTATTATACGGGATATGGAGACAGGCGGCCAAGAGACAGTGTTTTTAAAGAATCTTATTGAGGAAGTGAGGAAAAGATTACGATGACAATGGCGATGACTATGGCAGATTGTATTTTTTGTAAAATAACTAAAAAAGAAATTCCCGCCGAGATAATTTATGAAGATGAGACGACGGTTGCGGTTCTTGATGTCAATCCGCGGGCGCCCGGCCATACCATGATTCTTCCCAAAATCCACGCCGAGAACATCCTTGATTTGTCCGAGGCGGCAACCGGCTTGGTTTTCAATGCCGTTAAGAAAACAACCGAAATTTTGAAGAACGGCCTGAAACCCGACGGCTTTACCACTGGCATCAATCAGGGTCGGGCCGGCGGTCAGATAGTTGACCATCTTCACATTCATATCATTCCGCGTTGGGAAAACGATGGC
>JAGUWR010000035.1 GCA_020062265.1 Minisyncoccota bacterium
CCAAATCCTGAATCGGATCCCGAGCTAAAACTCTCGCGGAATATTTCTCGCCATTATTGGTCAAAACCGTGTAGTCGGCCTTTTCGTCGAGCACCACATGTTTATTGGTTAAAATTAAACCGTCTTCTGAAACAATAAAACCGCTCCCGCCGCCAATTTCTCGCTTCTCGGTGCCGCGCTCACAAGGCATATAAAACTCAAAACCGCCGCCAAAGAAACGGCGAAATTCAGGCGGCAAATCGCCAAACGGGTCATAAGGACAATCTTCAATCTTCGGTAAATCTTTTGTTACCACAATTGAAACCACGCTTGGAGCGGCCGTCTCTACGGCTTTTATCACCGCTTCTTCATAATCAATAACCGGTTTATAAAGAGGAATTTCTTTTGGCGGCTCCGACGGCGACGGTTGGAAAACCGGCGCTTCTTGTTTTTTGAATGGGCTTTCTTTTAGAAAATTTAAAATATTATCAAGAAGATTGGCTTCGGCTTTTTTAGCCGAAAGCGAACCGCCAACTATTCCGACAACTAAACCCGCAACGATAATAAAAACAATTAATTTTTTACTCATTGTTTTACTTAATTATTTTAATATTTTCTTGATTCTTTTCAACACTTCAATGATTTCTGCTTTTGTTGTAAACCGTCCGAAACTAAAGCGAATGCTGTTTTTTGTTCTTGCCGGCGGGAAACCGAGAGCCTGAAGAACATGCGACGGTTTTGAGGAACGAGTTGAACAAGCCGAACCCGAAGAAACCGCGATGCCGGCCATATCAAATTTTATCAACAAATCTTCTGCCAAACGGTTTGAAAAATAAATGTTCAAAATATTCGGTAAATTGTGAAATGCGACATAAGGCATGTTACAAGCGTTAAGTTCTGCCTTTGGACAAATCTTCTTCAGTTCATGCCAAAAGTAATCCCGCAATTCTAAAACTCTCCTTGTCTCTTGTTTCTTGCCGCTTATCGCTAACTCTGCGGCTTTGGCAAAACCGACAATAGCCGGCACGTTTTCGGTGCCGGAACGGAAACCAAATTCCTGCCCGCCGCCCGTTACTATGGGTTGTAGGTTATGGATTGTAGGTTGTAGGTTACGAACGTAAAGAACGCCGATTCCTTTCGGGCCGTAAATCTTGTGAGCCGATAAAGTCATTAAGTCAACGCCAAGTTTATTAACATCGCAATCTAGAAACTGAAAGGCCTGAACAGCATCAGTGTGGAAGAGCGGATAAACTTCGCGGAATCTCGCCTCACGGAAAGACGGGGTCTCGCTCGCCCAGCCGCTCGCTCGCCCGCTTGGCTCTCGCCCTCGCTCCTCCGGCTTCGCCGGAGACCATACCCGCTCGGGCTCCGAGACACTTTTCTTAGAGGCGAGATTCCGCTCTTCTCTGAATTTTTGGATTATTTTCGAGATTTCAGCTATCGGTTGAATTGTCCCGATTTCGTTATTGGCATACATTATTGAAACTAAAATTGTCTGTTCGTTTAAACTTTCCTTCAGTTTTTTCAAATCAACAAATCCTTCGCGATCTACTGGTAAATAAATAACTTCAATGTCTTCTTTTCCCAAATCTCTTGCCGTTTCCAAAACCGATTCGTGCTCTATTGCCGAGATTATTAATCTCGGCCGCTGACCATTCGGCGTTAGTCCGCGTATAGTCCGCGTAAGTCCGCGTAGTACTAAATTATTCGCCTCGGTTGCCGAGCCAGTAAAAATAATTTCCCGAAATCCGCCGGCTGGCGGAGCGCCGATTGCCTTGGCGATGGTTTCACGCGATTTATCCACTGCCGCCATTGCTTCCTGGCCAAATGAATGAAGCGAGCCGGGATTGCCGTATTTCCCGCCAATTGGCGGACCAAAATACGGCCCCATCGCTTTCAAAACTTCAGACGCCACCGGTGTGGTGGCGGCGCAATCAAAATAAATCCTATTAGACCCATTGAACCTATTATTGGACTTATAGACCCCCATCTGTCTTATTGGTCATTCTAAACGCTGATGGTCGTGCTCTCCGCGGCCAACCATTCTGAAGAAATTTATTTTCCGAAGCAAAACTAAAATAAGCACAAGACCGAAGGAAGCTATTGCCGCGAAAAGAAAAAGTCCTAAACCGCTCAAGATGCCGACGGCGGCCACGAACCAAACCACTGCGGCCGTGGTCAAACCCCGAACATGGGCGCCGTGCTTGATAATAATGCCGGCGCCGAGAAAGCCGATGCCGATAACGATGTTGGCAACCAAGCTGAGAAAACCGCTGTTCCGAGCGATAACCTCTTCAAGATGTTCGGGGGAAAGACTGATAAGGTACGGCAGAGTAATGCCGATAATGGTAAAAATAGAAGCGCCGGCCGCAACCAAGATATCGGTGCGAAGACCAGCTTCTTTCCCGGCGATATCCCGTTCCAAACCGATGATCGCCCCAAGAACAACGGCTACACCCAGCCGCAAAAGCATTTCCTCAAGTGTAAGCATATTATTATTTTAGCATACCTAACTAAGTGACTGGAAGGAATTGAACATATTATATTAGGGTCTTGTATAGGAAATTTAGTCCTTTAAAACAACCTTTTACATAAAATTGAAATCGCTTAATTTACTATATTTCATGGCCTTTTCTAGAGATTATACCAAAATCTTCTAGACAAGATCCTTATATAAATACATAAATAAACCCAATCTGAAATCTATTTCTACCCGATAATTAGCGATCGCTAATTATCAGGTAAAACTATAGATATTCCCCCTGCCAAAGATATTTCCCCTACTAGTCAAATATTCAGATGTTTTGAGAATAATATAATTTTTGGGTGCCTAACGGGATTTGCACCCGTTCTAGCGCTGCCACAGAGCGCTGTGCTGCTGTTACACCATAGGCACCATACCCCCCCCAAATCATAAAATTTCTAATTTCTAATGTCTGATGTCTAATCTTCTTAAACGCTTCTTCTGACTTTTAATTTTCTTTTCTTTGATTCTAACTTCTTTAGTACTTCGGCGTGGTTCGGCCGGAAGGCGCGGCGGCGGTTCTTTCAATGCTTCCACGATCATTTGATTCAGCCGGGCAAGGGCTTTATCTTTGTTCAATTCTTGAGAACGTTCCTCTTGATCATAAACCCAAAGCTCATCTTTATGATTGATATGATGTGCCAGAGACTGGCGGATTTTTTTCTTATCGCGCTCGCTTAAGGGCAAGTCGCTTATTTTCACCCAAAGCTGAACTTTGGTGGAACGGCGGTTTACTCTCTGGCCGCCCGGCCCGCTCGAACGCACTGCTTTGAACTTAATAATATCTTTTTCAGTAATTAACATACCAACTCCAGTATATTGTATTATGTAGAGATGGGCAACCTCCTCGATGGTTTAGGCCAACTCATCATTCAATACCCTTCCTGGAAATATCTTATCCTTGGCGGCGGGATGATTCTTCAAGGCGAAATCACGATACTTATTTCAGCTTATCTTGTTGTCAATGGGAGCTTAAGTTGGAAAGAATTTCTAACCGTAGGTCCGCTTGCTCTTCTTATCGCCGAATCTTTCATCTACGCAAACGGAAAAATTCTCCGCAATACCCGTTTCGGCTGGCGTCTTTACCGGCGAATCAAACCGAACCGTCGGCTTCAATTTTATTTGTTTTATCTCAAAAAAAATCTCATTAAACTCTTTATTATTTCAAAGTTTTTGCCCGCAACCAATCTTGTCCTTTTTTTCCTTACCGGCTGGACCAAAACAAAATGGAGCCAATTCCTCAAAAGTTACTTTCTTAGTCTATTTGTTTGGTTCGGCGGGATGACCATTATCGCTTACTCCCTTGCCTCCGGGCTTTACCTTTTAAAAACCGAGAAGGTTTTCGCCCAAGTGGAATTAGCCATTGGAGCCGTTCTCTTACTAATCATCGCCGCCGAGTTCGTTGCCAAGCGAGTGCTTAAAAAATTTATGGCTATTCACGAAAAAGCAACGACAATTGGCGAAATTATTGAAAAGGAGATTGGTTCTTAACGTTGTGCCGCGGGGGTGAATCGAACACCCTACGCCTGCCTCTTCCGAAGCTAATTTGGACTATCTCATCACCCCTTTTAGGGGGCTGGGCGCTTAGGCAAGATTATTGTTGGGACTCACTCGCTAGTCTCTACACCTTCTCCGATACTCCGTCTCCGCCAGTCGGCGGATGACGGACCCGTCAGAGCTTGGCTCGGGATTGTCCCGCCCGCTTCGCTCGCTATATCGATGCCAATATACTAATGACTGCGAACGTAAATTCGTATCATTAGTATGCATTCGTATATTTGCATCGCATTGGCTGAACAAAGCGAAGCTGGAGTTTCCCCGAATTCACCCAGTTTTTAAATCCGCATTACTGCGGAATGCCCCAAAGAATTTAGGGCAGCGCTCTACCAATGAGCTACCGCGGCGATATTAAATTACTTTTTACTCTACAATTACTCTACAAATATAACAGTATTTATTTAATTTTTCAACAATAGATTTTATTCCGGAATCAACAAACCAAGCCCCCAAATCACCGCGATACCGACCAAAACAAGAAAGATATGGATGAATTCTTTTGCCCGCGCTTTATGACGAACTTCAGGCATTAAGTCGGAGGCAGAAATGTAAATAAAAGTGCCGGCCGCGAAGGCAAGAAAATACCAAATTAAATCGGAAACGGTCGGCGTCAAAAAGTAAGCGATTATCGCGCCGACAGGGGTAGCGGCAGCGGTTAAAAGATTATAAAAAAATACTTTGGCTTTGGAATAACCGGCGTGGAGAAGAACGCCGAAATCCCCGATCTCTTGCGGCACCTCATGAAAGAAAACCGCCATCGTAGTAGCAATGCCCAGTTCTACGCTGACGCTAAAACTTAAAGCGATCGCTATACCATCAATAAAATTATGAGCCGCATCGCCGAAAAGAACGGTCCCGGAAAAAGTATGATAATCGCAAACCTCACGGTTATGACAGTGATACCATTTCAAAAACTTTTCAAAAATAAAAATAATCATAATGCCTGCCACCACCCAAAGCAGAACTGATTCGCCGGCCGGGCTTTCCATTACTTCGGGAATCAGTTCGAAAAAAGCCGCGCCGAGGAGAGTACCGGCGGCAAAGCTGACCAACAAGAGCGATACCTTTTTTGCCCACGCTTCACGGTAAAGCAAAAAAAACCCGCCGGCCATAGCGGCTACGCTTCCAATCAAGCTGGCGATTAAAATTTGATAAAACATAATTTTGTCTAAACTCGCGTCCCCACGGGGAATCGAACCTCGATCTACTCCTTAGAAGGGAGTTATTCTGTCCGTTGAACTATGGGGACAGAATTATAGAAAATAAAAGTGTTGGTTTTGATTCTAAACGAAAAGTGCGATAATTTAAAGAGGCAACTCGCCTTCGCGAGATGACGGGCTTGCCCGCCGTAGCTCGCTTCGGCGAGCGAAGGCGGGGCGTGGTGTAATGGTA
>JAGUWR010000014.1 GCA_020062265.1 Minisyncoccota bacterium
AATTGGAAATTATTCAATAATTAACCTCTTCATTCTTTTTGCCTGCAATCGATTTTTGGGCAGCATTAGTTTTACCGCATGACGGAGCACCCAAGTCGGTTTTTTTGCGAAAACGTCCTCATATTTCCTGACCTTTAAATGACCGAGAGGGCCGGCATGGCGATAGTACCTCTTCTGCTTAACTTTTCTGCCGGTTAAAACTATTTTATCCGCGTTTTTAATAATAACCCGATCGCTCCCTTCGAGACGCGGTTCATAGGACGGGTTTTTCTTACCTTGAAGAATGACAGCGATTTCCGAAGCTAAACGTCCCAATCTTTTATTTTTAGCGTCAATTATATAATTCATAGGTCTTATTGAACTTATAAGTCCTATTAGACGAATTCTATGTAAGCCATCTTGGAACCGTCGCTTTGGCGACGCTTAGTGAGTTTTATAATGCGGCTATAACCGCCAACCCGGCCAGCATAACGAGGGGCAATTTCGTGATACAGTTTGTAAGCCGAATCTTTCGGCAACTTTTGAAGAAGCAAACGGAGACCGGCTAGATTCTGTTTTTTGCCGCGGGTTATCAAACGCTCAATAAAAGCTTTCAATTCTTTGGCTCTTGATTCGGTTGTTAAAATCTTACCGTGTCTCACCAGATTATTGGCTAAAGATTTTAAAAAAGACTTCCGCTGGCCCCGCATTCTGCCAAATTTTCTTCCTTTTTTGAGATGCCGCATGGATTAGTAATTAGTAATTATTTTGTCTTTTTTCTTTTCTTCTCTTTTTTTTCTTCAACTATCGGGAGGTTAATTTTAATTTGAGTAACTTCAATGTCTGAAATTTTATTGAAGTGATCTTTCAAAACATTGCTCGCCTTATGAAGCGCTTCCGAGGGGATAATAGAACCATCGGTTTCAACATCGAGTTTAATTCGGTTGTAGTCGGTCCGGTCGCCGACACGCATATTCTCTACCTCAAAAGCCACCCTAACAATTGGCGAAAAAACTGCATCAAGAACAATCGTCCCGACTTGAAGGCGTTCCAAACGTCTGGCTTCGGCCGACACATAGCCCGACCCCTTCTCCACGGTAAGCTCCATATCAAGCTCCGCATCCTTCGAGGTAAGAGTGGCGAGATGGAGATCGAGATTGACCACACTGACCATCGTCGTCTGCTTGATATCGGCGGCGGTCACCGCCCGCTCACCTTTCACTTTAAGAGTCAAAAGTTGCGGCTCATCGGCAAAGAAATGAAACCGCACCTTCTTGAGGTTAAGAGTTAGCTGGACTATGTCTTCTACCATTCCGGGCAGAGTCGAAAATTCGTGGTCCACGTTCTTAATTTTGATCTGGGTAATCGCTGCTCCCGGCAAAGAAGAAAGTAATGCCCGTCTTAAGGCATTACCTATGGTGAGACCATAGCCGGTGTAAAGACCTTCGATGTGAAAAACGCCGACGTTGCCTTTTTCTGAAATTTTTTTAATAACGACCGTATCGCTAAGATGGACGTATTTCATAAATTTCTAATAAATTAGCGGCTATAAAATTGAACGACCAAATTTATATCAAAAGGAAAAATGAACCTTTCGCCGCCGGGTTCTGCCACGCACTGGCCCTCGAATTTCTCCTTATCCAACTTAAGCCAGGACGGCGGTTCGTATTGTTTCAGACGCACTGGCAAATCCTCAAAAATCTCCAGCTGGCGTGACTTGGAACGAATGCCGATAGCGTCGCCTATTCTAACATAATATGAAGGAACTGTCATTTTGCGGCCGTTAACGGTGGTATGGCCATGCGAAATAAGTTGACGGGCAATCCGCGGCGAAGCAGCCAAACCGAGAAGATGGACTACCCGATCAAGCCGGCTTTCGAGAACTTTAATTATTTTGTTGGGGTCTCGCATCTTTTTAAAAAGATTCTGCATTTGGCGGTTGGTGAGGCCGTAAACAATTTGAATTTTTTGCTTCTCGCGCCACTGTTTGCCGTATTCGCTCACCGTATGCCGCTTCTGACCGTGGACGCCGGGCCGATAGGGATGGCGGACGGTAACGCATTTTGGAGAATTACAACGCTCCGCTTTTAAAAAAAGTTTTACCCCTAAGGCCCGTTCTTTTTTTTCTATAGCTTTTATTCTACTCATACTCTTCTCACTTTTCGCGGCCGCGGACCATTATGAGGTATCGGCGTCACGTCTTTAAGAGAGGTGATATTCAACCCTTTAGCCGCCAGTGACCGGATGGCCGCATCACGGCCGCTCCCCAATCCGCGAACCAAAACCTCAACATCAGTCGGCCCGGAACGCTGAATCTTCTGAACAATGGCTTCGGCCACCTTGGAAGCGGCAAAAGGCGTTGCTTTTTTCGGCCCCGAGAAGCCGATCGAACCGGACGACATCCAGGTGATAACGTTGCCGCGATTGTCGGTTACCGTAATCATAGTGTTGTTATAGGTGGCATTAATGTAAATGCGGCCCTGCTCCACTTTTTGTTTAACCGCTTGCTGAGTTTTTTTAGCCAGAGTGGTTTCAAGAGATTCGGTTTCTTTTAACAGCTCCTCTTTTGATTTTTCGACAATTTTTTTCTTCCCCATGGGAGTATTCGCGAATAATGCTAATAGTATTCACTAATAATGCTAATCTTTGGCAAATAACGCGAATTAGCTTTCATTAGTATTATTTAGATTCGCATTATTTGCGAGTCAATTCGCGTTATTCGCGATTACTTTAATTCAACTTTCCTCTTGCCGCTGCCGGCGGTCTTGCGAACGTTGCCGCGGACGGTTCGGGAATTGGTTCGCGTTCGCTGGCCTCTGACCGGCAGCCGTCGGGCATGACGAATGCCGCGATAGGCCTTAATCTCAATCAGCCGATTGACGTTCTGGCGAATAACCCGGCGCAGTTCGCCTTCAATCTTATAGTTTCGCTCGACGATACCTTGGATTTTATTGATCTCCTCCGGGGAGAGATTTTTGGCGCGCTTGGATGTTTCCAAGCCGGCCTCGGCGATAATTTTTCCCGCCCCGGTTCTGCCAATACCATAAATATAACTCAAACTAATATCAATCTTTTTATTATCGGGTATGTTTACGCCTAAGATTCTCATTTTTATCCTTGTCTCTGCTTATGTTTTGGATTCTGGCAAATAACATAAACTCTGCCGCGGCGACGCACGGTCTTACAGTTCTTGCAAATTTTTTTTACTGACGCTCTAACTTTCATTTTTAAAGCCTTCGGACTATCCTTCCTCGTCTGTCGTTTAAATCCGGCATTTCTATCAGCACCCGATCGCCGGGAATGACGCGAATGCGATTCAATTTCATCTTCCCGCCGAGGTAGGCAAGAACCTCTCGTTCGCCTTCGAGCTTCACCCGGAAGAGCAAGCCCGGCAGCGCTTCAATCACCAGCCCTTCGATTTTGAATGCCTTTGAATTAGAAACCATTTAGTAACGAGTGGGGTGAATTTATCTTATTATATCTCCTGATATAAATCAAGCAACTGCTTTCTCTTCTGGTTTTGCTCCCTCTTTGGGTTTCTTAGATTTGGCATGAACCGGAATTTTCGGCCCTTTCAATATACCCGCTTTCACCAAAAGGTTGTAAACCGAATCGGTCGGCTGAACACCGACTTTAAGCCAATACTCAACCCGTTCTTTCTTCAAATTAAAACTATCGGTATGGGGATTAAGCCAGCCCAAATCTTCCACAAACTTGCCCCGGAGCTTGGAACGTTTTTCGGCAACAACCACCCGGAACGAGGCCTGACCTTTCTTGCCGACTCTTCGTAATTTAATCGCTAACATCTTAGTAATTAATAATAGGTAATTAGCAATTAGTCAACTTTATCTGTTTTATCTTTTGGCTGGTTTTTAATCATATTAATTCCTCACCGGAAACTAATCTTTTAAGAAAATTTAATCAATCTTCTTTTAAACCCTTTTCGTTTTCGGTTAACAAAATGCCGGCTGTTGAATGCGGCTCAAATACTAAAACCAAGCCGTCTTTAACGCCGTTTTCTTTTACTATTTTCTCGGCTTCATCCGTAATATCAATCAACTGATATTTTTCTCGGCTTGAAACATTAATTTCGCTTATCATTTTTTTTAGATTTTTTGCTTTTTGACATTCCATATTCTCCAAATTTTCTTGCCATCCAGTAAGTTTGATTTCCTTCGGGGCGTGGTGGGTGGTTTTCTCCTGCCGCCGCAAAATTTTGTGCTAACTTCGGCCTAAATTTTGCCTGCAACTTCTTTTTTAATCTGTATAATTTTACTGGCCTAATTTTTTGTTGGCCACTTACCAAAACATTCTAACATTCTGCAGAATGTTAGAATGTTTTATTTAATCCCTGTCCCGTAGTAAGCTTCGCTGTACTACTGGGGGCCTTCGGGTCGCGGTGGATTATTTTTTATCCACAGAATAATTCTATGGAATTGTTCTGTGCCGGTATTTCATATTTTATTTAAGAATATGATTTAAAATTTTACGAAAGTCGTTTGGCATTTGGGGGTTGAGAGAATAAAACACGTGGCCGGCCATTCCCTGTGCTTCCAAAACGTCCAGATTTTTAAGCATGGCTAAATGGCTGGACGTGGCTTTGAAGGAAATCTTTAAGCTTTCCGCGATGTCGCCTACATTCATCTTGCGGCCGTCGGAAAGAAATCCAATGATTTTCAGCCGATTGATATTAGCTAAAGCTCTAAAGACAACTGTCCATCTTTTCATGTTATTACTATTACAGAACAATTCCATAGAATTGTTCAATGACTACTTCAAGGTAATTTCAATTATTTTTTGAAAATCTTTGGGCAGTTGCCGGTTGGAATAATAGAAAACATGGCCCGAGGCCCCCTGCACCTCTATGCAAGTTTTTATTACTGGCTGACAGGCAGTTTATTAAACTTATTGTAAACCGCGGCAAAAATCCAGCCGGCAATAAATCCGGCGACAAGATGTTCAACAACAATAACAACCATTCCAACCAGAGAATAAGTAAAAAAGGGATGCCACGAGCCCCAGGTGATAAGGGTTTGTTCTCCAACCTTTACTTTTATTATCTTAACAAATCTTATCCAAAAATACCAAGACGGGATTTGTTATTCTAATTTTAATGATAGCACTTTGGAAACGCCATCATCTCCCATCGTGACGCCGTAAAGAATTTCGGCCGCTTCCATCGTCGCCCGGTTGTGAGTGATGATAATGAACTGGGTTTTTTGAGAAAATTCTTTGACCAGCTGGGCAAAACACCGGGCATTGGCTTCATCAAGAGTGGCGTCAATTTCATCAAGAACCAGAAACGGCGGCGGGCTGACCGAGATAAGGGCAAAAAGGGCGGCAATGGATACCAAACTTTTCTCGCCGCCGGAAAGCATTTCCAAACTTTTAATTTTCTTTCTGGGGATGTTTAATTCAATTTCGACGCCAGCCAAAGTTTCTTTCTCGTCTTTTTCTTCCTCCTTTTGTTTCGGAACAACAATTTTCAAATGGGCTCGGCCGCCGCCAAACATCAAACGGAAAAATTTATTGAACTCCTCGTTTATGACGTGAAAGGCCTTCTGAAAATCGCTGTGAATCTTGGCTTCCAAATCTTTAATCATCGCCTTGAGATCGGCCGAGGCCTTTTCCAAGTCCTTTATCTCCTTTGTTAGAAACTGGTAGCGTTTTTCGGTTTCTTCGACTTCTTTGGCGAGCGCCGGGTCAATTTCGCCGATGGCGGCGAGTTCGCCGCGGAGACGAAGCATTCTTTTTTCCGCCGCTTCCCAATTTTCCGGCGGCCGGCTATCTTCGGATTTTAACTGACGCAATTCGGCAATGTTCCGATCAAAGGTTTGAAACTGGTGTTCCAGTTCTTTCAAACGCAGTTCGAGTTTTTCTTTTTCAAAAATAAATCTTTCTTTTTTTTGTTCGGTATCGCGGCGAACCTGTTTCTTGGCTTCAATCTCTTCAATTAAACGGCGGAATTTTTTGTTGGCTTCTTCCTGTTTAGCCAGAATTTCTTCTTCTTTTTTGTTAAGAATCTCCAAACACTCTTCAATTTTATTTATTTCCGCCCGGATGGAATTTTGCCGTCCGGCAAAATCTTCTTCTTTTTCTTTGCTCTCTTTCGGATTCAACAAAATTTTGAGCCGTTCCAACCATTGTTTGAGCGTTTGCTTTATTTTCTGAACGTCATCCCAGCCGAGCAGTTTTTCAAGGTCGTTTTTTATTTCCTCAATCGCCGCCATCAGCTTGACCGGCTCAATCGACGTCTTCTCAACTTTGGCAATTTCCATTTTAACTTCAAGCCGGCCGAGTTCTTTTTCCATTAAGGAACGTTTTCCCAAAAGTTCTCTTACTTCTTTTCTGATAAGGCCTGTCTCACCCCGACCGTCTTCGGGAGTGCCTAGTTGAGCAATGTCTTCTTCAAGTTTTTTTACGGCTTTTGAACGTTCGGCCAATTCGTTGTCAATTTCGGCAATTGATTTATCCAAATTCGCCGTTTCTTTTTGAATTCCCCAATAGCGGCCGGCGAAAAAACCATTCTCAAATCCTCTTAATTCGGCTTCAAGCTGAGCCCGTTTTTCCCATCTGGTTTTTTGGCGGCGGAGAAGACGAAGGTGAGGCATCAATTCGGCAACAATTGCTTTGGCTTTCTCAAGGTTAAGACCGCTTTGTTCAAGCTGACGCTCGGCCTGATTTTTCTTCAGACGATATTCGCGCAGCCCCAGAATTTCTTCAATAAACATCCGGCGTTCCTGGGGATTGGTTTTTACGAAAATATCGCTCTCGCCCTGGTTGATCATCATCAAGCCGCGACTGCCCAGCCGGCTCTTGGCTAAAGCCGGCACCAAATCTTTCAGCCGCGTTTCCTGATCATTCCAAAAAAATTGGGATACGCCCGAGCGATCGACCCGGCGCGAAAGAACGGCCTCTTCCCTATCAACCGGAAAATTTCCCTTTCGATTATCAAAATAAAGGGAAACCCGGGCGACGCTTGAAGCCGACTTTTTGGGCGTGCCGGCAAAAATTAAATTTTCCAGCTTTTCGCCGCGGAGTTGTTTGGCTTCCCGTTCGCCCAAAACCCAGCGGAAAGCATCCATAATATTGGACTTGCCGCTGCCGTTGGGACCGACAATGGCGGTCAGCCGGCTCGGAAAATCAAGGATTGTTTTGTTGGCGAAGGACTTGAAGCCCTGGAACTCTAAACGTTTTAGAAAATTAGTTATCATTCCTTCAATTTCTCTAAAGCGGCTTCGGCGGCTTTGCGTTCCGCTTCTTGTTTTGAGCTTCCCGCTCCTTTGGCGATTAATTCATCGTCGCAAAAAACGCCGACTAAAAACTTTTTTTGGTGATCCGGGCCGTATTCTTCAAGAACCCGGTAAGAAGGCGTGATTTTGAACTTTTCCTGGATGATTTCCTGGAGGT
>JAGUWR010000024.1 GCA_020062265.1 Minisyncoccota bacterium
TAGTTTTTATTGAACCATAGCCCAATCTGCATTAACAGGTCAATTTATTATATCACATAATAAGCTATAATTATCTTATGGAGCCGCTCCACGAGGAAAAACTCAAATATCTTGAAGAATTAGCCAATAGAATCAGACAAACTTTGATTGGAACTTTATTAGAGGCCGGTTCCGGGCACTCGGCCGGGCCGCTGGGCATGGCTGATATTTTTACGGCTCTTTATTTTCATGTCTTGAATCACAACCCCAAAGCGCCGAATTGGGAAAAACGCGACCGCTTAATTCTTTCCAACGGTCACATCTGCCCGGTGCGTTATGTGGCTATGGCTTATGCCGGTTATTTTCCATTGGAAGAACTGAAAACTCTTCGTAAACTGAACAGTCGCCTTCAAGGCCATCCTCACCGGACCGCTTTGCCGGGCGTGGAAACCACTTCTGGTCCTCTGGGTTCCGGTCTTTCGCAAGCCATCGGCGTTGCATTGGCGGCGAGATTGGATAATAAAAAATACTGGGTGTACTGCGTTACTTCGGACGGCGAGCATCAGGAAGGGAATTATTGGGAAGCAGTAATGTTTGCCGGAAAACAAAAATTCCATCTCAATAATTTAATCGTCATTGTTGACCGAAACAATATTCAAATTGATGGTTTTACCGAGAACGTAATGCCGCTGGAGCCGTTAGGAGATAAGTACGAGTCCTTCGGCTGGCACGTGAATGAAATTGACGGCCACAATACGACCGAATTCGTTGATGCGGTTCACGAGGCCCAGGCGATTTTTGAAAAGCCGAGCGTGATTATCGCCCACACTATTCCTGGTAAAGGAGTCAGTTTTATGGAAAGAGATTACACTTGGCACGGCAAACCGCCGAACAAGGAGCAAGCCGAGCAAGCATTAAAAGAATTAAGGACTTTGGGCCAAAGAATTAAATCAGAACATGAGTAATTCAATACGAAAAGAAAATGCAAATTATGCTAAAGATAAATTGATTTATCCCCAGTCGAAAAAGAAGTCGATTTTTTCGCATAATTCGTATAGAGTATTCGTGATTTCACATTATGATTAATATTGAAGCAAAATTAAATCCAAATCTTTTTGAGAAAGATGTTGAGATGAAACCGATTCGTGATGGTTATGGCGACGGTTTGGTTTTGGCCGGTGAGGAAAATCCCAACGTGGTGGCGCTTTGTGCTGATTTAATTGAATCCACTCGGACCGAAGCTTTTGCTAAAAAATTTCCGGAGCGGTTTTTTGAATGCGGCGTGGCCGAGCAAAATATGGCGGCCATTGCCGCCGGTCTCGGCATTTCCGGGGGGATTCCTTTCATTGCTTCCTTTGCCACTTTTTCGCCGGGGCGGAATTGGGAACAAATTCGGACTACCATTGCTTACAATGATTCTAATGTCAAAATTGCTGGCCATCACGCCGGTATTTCCGTTGGCCCAGACGGCGCCACCCATCAGGCCACCGAAGACATCGCTCTTATGCGTTCAATGCCCAATATGAAAGTTTTCGTGCCCTGTGATGCTTTTGAAGCAAAAAAAGCAACGCTTGCCGCGGCAAAAATTTGGGGTCCGATTTATATCCGTTTTGGTAGAGGAAAAACTGCGGTTATCACTACCAGACAAACACCCTTCAAGCCGGGCAAGGCCGAGATCTTCTGGCAAACTAAAAAACCGCAAGTAGTGGTTATTGCCTGCGGCACGTTGGTTTATAACGCACTCCTCGTTGCCCGCGAACTTGAAAAAGAAAATATCGGCACAATTGTTTTGAATAACCACACTATTAAGCCTTTGGATGAAGAGATGATTGTTGAGATTGCTAAAAAAACCGGAGCCGTGGTTACTGTTGAAGAACATCAAATTCAGGGAGGCATGGGGAGCGCGGTAGCCGAGCTTTTGGCGAAGCGGGCGCCGACCCCGATGGAATTCATCGGTCTTCAGGATACTTTTGGCGAATCCGGCCCGTCAGCCGGGCTTATTGAAAAATACGGAATGGGAGTAAAAGACATAAAAGAAGCAATCAAAAAAGTCATAAAAAGAAAAAGATAACAGCTGTCCTCATCTTCTCGCCATATGGCGAGAAGATGAGGACATAGTCTATCATCCTCAATCTATCGATGTCAGACATCCTGTTCACGAGACTTAAAACGGATGGTAATTTAAAAAAATCTAAAGAATAGGTTAATTTTCCGCCTTTCTGCTATAATGTTTATATGTACGATGTGGTCACTATTGGTTCGGCGACGAGGGATGCGTTTTTCAAAGTCAATTTTGAAATAATTCCCTGGTCAAAAACGCCTTCGGGGCGCGGCTACCTTCTGCCTTTAGGCGAAAAACTTGAGGTAGATGATGTTTTTTTCACTATTGGCGGCAATGCGGTCAACGCCAGTGTTACTTTTGCGAGGCAGGGCTTCAAAACGGCCTGCGTCAGTAAAACCGGCTGTGACGTTTCTGGCGAAGAAATAAAAAGGCGTTTGAAGAAGGAAGGGGTGGAGACACGACTTTTAATTTGTATATCTAAAAGACCAACCGCTTATTCTGTTCTTCTTCTCCGCGGCGGCGAGCGGACTATTCTTGGTTACCACGGTGCCTCCGATGTTTTTAATATCCGGGACATTGATTTGAAAAAACTTAAGAGCAAATGGTGGTATCTCTCGCTTGCCGGCGAATCAGACCGGATGTTCAAAAAACTGCTGAAATTTGCCGCCGAAAATAAAGTTACCGTTGCTTTTAACCCGAGCGGCCATCATCTTCACCACAAGCGACAGGAAATTTTATCTTTGCTTAGAGATTTGACGTTTTTAGTGTTGAACGAGGAGGAGGCGGCGGCGCTTACCGGTATTTCTTTTAAGAAAGAGAGAGAAGTTTTTAAGAAGCTTGATAGATTAATGCCGGGCATTTTGGCAGTTACCTCAGGTCGGGGCGGCGTCACCGTTTCCGACGGCCGTTTTATTTACAAAGCCGGGATTTTTAAAGAGAGATATCTTGTTGATAGGACCGGCGCCGGCGACGCTTTTGGTTCGGGCTTTACTGCCGGTTTGATGCGCCGGGGATTCAATTTTTCCAATATTGAGCACATCAAACCGACCGATGTTATGTATGTAATTCGGCTGGCTTCGGCCAACGCCACCGCTGTAATTGAGAGAACCGGTGCCACCGAGGGTATTATTACAAGGAACGAATTTGAGAAACCTCGCTGGAAAAGTCTTAAAATCGCCATTAGAAGAATATGAGTTCGCCAATTGAAAAAATTGCAAGAATCCTTCGGGCTGATAAGGATTTTATTTCTAAAATCGACGCGCGTCTTTCAGCAGTTACCAGGAAGAAAGGGATAATAGAAAAAATCATCACCGAGAACGAAGACAAAGTTAATGATCGTCTTCTCAAGCTTGGTGTCTCGCGCGAGGCCGGCGCAAAAGAGGTTTATGATGCGCTCATTTCTAAAATCGAAGCCGACGACCATCTTCTTTTTGAAGCTCTTCGCCAGCCAAACCGCAGCCGCCCGGAGGATTGTTCACGGGTTTTGGAACTGACGCGGAAAATTGTCGACGCCAACCACGGCTTTTTTCTGAAAAAAGAGAAAGCGTTCGAGTTTCTGCGCCGCGAGCCGCCCCAGAAGGTGATGGCTTTTTTAGGATACGACTCCGTAGATAAAATGCTTGGAAAGGAAGATCTTTTTGAGGTTTTTAGCGCTCTCCGTTTTGTTGAAGAAAACGACTGGCTCAACAATGTTTTTTTTAAGCAATATGAGAATTTAACCCCCGATGATTTTGAGGAAAGAGAGATTCGGGTTAAAGTATTGAGTGAAAAATGGAACCGGGCCGTCGAATTATTTATAATGAAAAAATGGCACAACATCAATCATTTAAAAGAGTTGGGAGTAGTATTTGTGATTCCGATATCCCTCGGCATTTCCGGCGAACTTCTAAGGATGGTAAGTTTAGTTTTCCACTATCTCCATGAAATTCCTTTTTACTCCGAGATGTTCCGCCGCATTGCCGAAATGCCGGTAACTTTTTCTTCTAATCTTGTTTCTCTTCTCCGCGGTGATGTTTTTGACCGGCGTTTGCCCGAGGGGGAGAAGAATTTATGGTTTGTGATTCAGCGTTATCTTGCTAAAGACGACGAGAATGAATGGCGGCTTTTCGTGCCTCACATAAATCCTGAAGTTATTCATTGGTCTAAATCCACCAATGACCTCATTAAGATGAGTAAATTCGAGGACGGTTTTGAGACCGAATTGAGTTTTTGGTCCGGTCTTGATTGGGTCGGCGATTATTTTAAAGATGAAGTTGGGCAGGATATTTTAGTGAGCTTTAATTTGGTTGATACGGTGATGAGTTTGGTAAAGCGAAAAGAATTGATTAAATATCTCTACCATCAGCAGGAAGCGCTTTGGAATAAAATTTTTGAGGAGTATTTTGGAGAAGAGCAATTGGAAAAATTTTCCAAGGATTATTTATTACAAGGATACTTTGAGATTTAAATACGAAATACGAAAAGATACGAATATACGAAAAACGAAAAATGAGAAGTTTAAAACAAATTATTTTAGAAGCAGAGAAGAAGAGAATCGCCGTTGGTCAGTTCAACGTTTCTAATTTGGAGCAATTGAAAGCGGCGGCTCAAGCTGGCATCAAACTGAACGTGCCGGTAATTGTCGGGCTTTCCGAAGGCGAGCGGGAATATTTTGGTATTCACCATTTCCGCGATTTGGTGGCGAGTTATAACAGCGAACACGGCCGGGAGAACGGCTTTTGGCTTTACACCAATGCCGACCATACTCATTCACTTGAAAAGGTAAGAGAGGCGGTGCGAGTCGGTTTTCACGCCATTCTTTTCGACGGCAGCAAACTGCCTCTTGAGGAAAATATTCGAATCACCAAACAGGCGGTGGCCGTAGCTAAAAGAATGAACCCCGGCGTGCTGGTGGAGGGAGAGCTAGGGTATATCGGCAGTTCTTCAGAAATATTAAAAGAAATTCCGGAGGGAGCAGCGGTTAAACCAGAAGATTTTACCAAACCGGAAGAGGCAAAACGTTTTGTTGAAGAAACCGGCGTAGATTTACTGGCGCCGGCGGTAGGGAACGTTCATGGAATGTTGAAAGAGGTTCCAAACCCGCGGCTTGATATTGAGCGTATTCGTGAGATAAGAAAAGCTGCGGGCGTGTCGTTAGTCCTCCACGGCGGCTCGGGGATCAGCGACGATGATTTTATAAAAGCAATTGATAATGGTATTTCTATTATTCACATTTCAACGGAGGTTCGAGTGTTATGGCGACAGGCGATAGAGAAAGTATTAAGCCAACGTCCCGGGGAAGTGGTTCCGTATAAGCTGATGTCTGAAGTTGTTGACCGGATATGTTTTCTTATAGAAAAACATCTTAAACTTTTTAATAAAATAAGGTAAAGGATGGGATAAGGATGGTGGAATAGTTTTTCATTATGAATTAGATAAATAATTGTAAGGTAATGTTGGTTGAGTTTATAGAAGGCGATAATTTGATGCCATATGGCATCAAATTGAGGCATTTAAAAATGAAAAAGCCATCAGAGAAAAAAAGTTAAAGCATAATAATTTTTATGAAAGCCAATATCAATAAAGTTATTTTAGAAATCCGGGCCGGGACCGGCGGAGAGGAGGCGGCTTTTTTTGCCGGCGATCTCGTCCGAATGTATCAAAAATACGTTCTTAAAAAAGGCTGGCAGTTTCGGGCGCTTGATTTTAGCGCCAGTTCGCTCCGGGGCTACAAAACATTTATTGCTGAAATTGAAGGCGCCGGCGTTTATGACGTCTTGAAACACGAATCAGGCGTTCACCGCGTTCAAAGAACCCCCGAGACAGAACGTTCCGGCAGAATTCATACTTCCACTGCTTCGGTTGTTGTTTTCCCGGGAGTAGAGCCGAAAGAGTTTGAGATTAAACCGGAAGACGTCGAACTTTCTCTTTTTCGTTCCGGCGGCCCCGGCGGTCAAAACGTAAACAAAGTAGAAACCGCGGTCCGGATTAGGCACATCCCCACCGGCATAATTGTTGCTTCTCAGAGCGAGCGTTCCCAGGCGCGCAATCGCGAACTGGCGATGAATTTACTCCGAGCCAAACTTTTTGATGTTGAACGTCAAAAACAAGAACAGATGGTCGGGGGTATCCGTCGAGAGCAGATTGGTTCAGCCGAAAGAGCCGAAAAAATCCGCACTTATAATTTCCCTCAGGGCAGAATCACCGATCATCGAATAAAGAAAAAATGGGGCAACATTGAGAAAATTTTAGATGGCGAACTTGAGCCGATAATTTCAGCTTTTAGTCACGAATGAATAATAATCACCACGCTAAAACTGTAGAGGAAGTTTTTCGGCTTCTTAGTTCAAATTTTCAGGGTCTGACAAGCGAAGAGGCGGCAAA
>JAGUWR010000023.1 GCA_020062265.1 Minisyncoccota bacterium
AAATAGCTTTTACTGAACGCGAGTTCGGCAATATTTTTGGAAATCCTCAATATGTAAAAGAAATGTTTTTAACTTTTGAAAAGAAATTCAGCTGGCCGGAAAGCAAATCGCGGGCGATGGTCGGCGTGCTCCGCCACGCTCTTAATGAGTTGTACTATCGTTCTCGTTTTAGAACGGCCGATGAATTCAATCCTCATCCCGAAAGTCAGACACGAGACACGCGGGAACTTTTATTTAATATAGTGGCGGATGATTACGGCGCCGAAGTAATGCGGGAAGTTTCGCCTCTTATTGAACTTTATACGGAAAAAGCTTGGGAACTAATTCAGCGACAGAAAAAAGAACAAAAATAAAACCGCCGTAAAAAACTTTAACAAAATTGACGATCGTCAAAAATGTCAGAATTTTTATTCTGTTTGTTGATTGAGTTTATAAAAATTCTCAAATAATTTGGCTACTAAAATCGGGCCGGTGCCGCCCGGCGTTTCGGTGTAGAAACGCAGTAATAGGTAATTAGTAATTGGTAATTGGGTGTCAAAATCACCGCGAATTTTTCCGCTAATGTCCATTGAATAACCGAAATCAATGACGCCGGCGCCGTCTTTGAGCATTTCGGGTTTTATAAAACCGGGTTTACCAACGCCGGTGATTACCAAATCCGCTTGTTTCAGAGCGCTGAAGTCGCTTCCTTCGTCCAAAAGAAAGATTTCACGGCATTTGCCCATAAGCCAAACGGCAATGGGTTTGCCGACGAGAAAGCCGAGACCTACGACCGCTACGTGTTTAGTTGTTAGTTGTTGGTTGTTAGTTGTTAGTATTTTTTGGACCACGCCGACGGCCGGCGGCAGTATCGGATTTCGGCCGGCATAAAAAGCGCCGAGGGTGCGTTCACCTAAAACGTCCACATCTTTCTCGCGGGGGATGACATTACAAATATAGTGTTTATTGATATGTTCCGGCAGTGGCAGTTGGATAATGACTCCACCGCAGGTTTTGTGTTGAGCGATTTTCAGAACTTCTTTTTTTAATTCGTCCTGGTCTATCGACGTCGGACGTCGATAGATTCGGAAATCAACTTCAAGCTCTTTTGCGGCTTTTTCCTTCTGTTTTAAAAAACTTACTGAAGCCGTATCGCCCCCCGCAAGAAACGCGCCCAAGAACTTTTTGGGTTTAGGTTTTTTTTTCAGTTCTTCTATAATCCCCTGCGCTATTTTTTTACCGTCTATAATCATTTCAGCAAAACATTATTTATTTTTTGGGCGAGTTTTTTCATATCTTTTTCCTTCATGCCGCGGCTGGTGACCGCCGGGGTGCCGATGCGGATGCCGGACGGATCAACCGGACTTCTTTTGTCATAAGGGATAGTGTTTTTATTGACAATAATACCGGCCTTTTCCAATTTTTCGCTTGCTTGTTTGCCGCTGATGCCCCGAGCCATTGTATCAACCAAAAAAAGATGAGTATCGGTGCCGCCGGAAACAATCCGCCAGCCCAATTTTTGGAGTTCTGAAGCAAGAACTTTTGCGTTTTTCACCACCTGCTTGGCGTAGCGGCGGAATGAAGGTTGCATTACTTCGTAAAGCGCTACAGCCGTTGCGGCAATTTGGTTGGCGTGCGGTCCGCCCTGGAGACCGGGGAAAACAGTTTTATCAATCTGTTTGCTATATTCTTTTCGTGAAAAAATGAGCGCGGCGCGGGGACCGCGAAGCGTTTTATGGGTTGTGGTCATTACCACATCGGCGTAGGGGAAAGGTGAGGAGTAAACCCCGCCGGCGACAAGGCCGGCAAAATGGGACATATCGACCATTAGGAGCGCGCCGCAGGCATTGGCGATGCGTCTGAATTTTTTGAAATCAATAATCCGTGAGTAAGCAGTGTAGCCGGTGACAATGAGTTTTGGTTTTTCTTTTTTAGCGAGCTTGAGGATAGCCGGATAGTCGAATTGTTCAGTTTTAGGATTGAGGATACAGTGAATCCATTTCCAAAGCTTACCGGTGACGCTCACTTTATGGCCGTGAGAAAGATGACCGCCCATATCAAGGCTCAGCCCCATTATTTTCCCGCCGAGCGGAACTAAGGCAAAATAAACAGCTAAATTTGCCGGCGAGCCGGAATATGGTTGAACGTTCACACTCCATTGCCGGCGGCCGCCAGCCGGCGGAACCGGTCGGCGGATAAAAAGTTTTAGCGCCCGCGTTTTTACCAGATTTTCCAATTCATCTACTATTTTATTGCCGCCGTAATAGCGGCGGCCGGGGTAACCCTCGGCGTACTTGTTGGTAAAAACCGAACCGAGCGCTTTAAGAACGTCTTCAGAAACAAAATTTTCCGAAGCGATGAGATTGGTGGTTTTCTGTTGTCGTCTCGCTTCGCGCTCAATCAGTTCTCTAATAATTTTATCCCGCACGCAATTACTATACGTCAATGCGCGCAGACGCGCCAGTTAGAAACCTTCCAGCAGGTCTTCAAGTTCTTCAAGTGACTTGCTTTCGTCTTCTAACCCGGAAAAACCGTCAACTGGTGTTGGTATTTCCGGTTCTAATTCTAAGACTGGGGGCTGAATTTCATCTTCTTGAGTTTGGGGCTGCTTTGCTTGTTTTTGCTCTAAGGCCGGTTGACTTAAAGTGAAAGGAAAGTAAAAAAGAATCAGCGACAAAATCAGCAGGCCTACGATTATAAAAATTATCGCTTTTTTTGGTGATTCCATTTTTTAATTATATTATATCAGTTTTGCCTGCGGCGATGGAACACTTTCTTGAAAAGTTATGGTGACTTTGACCATTTGGGGTATATCCCGTTGAGGTATCCAAAGATAGCCTTTTTCTTTTACAAAGTCAAAAATTTCTTTAGTGATTTTTACGTCTTGGAGGCAGTAATTTTTAAGTTTTTTAATCTCGCCCCGTTTGTACATATCAATTGCTTCAAGCCCGTGGCTCGTTTTACCGAGGCCGATATTCGCTTCGGCCAGGACGCCGAGGCCGATCCGGCGGCCAAAAGTTTTTTCAATCTCTTCAAGGATATCGAAGTGGGGGATGGCGGTAATGTTAAAATTGTAGTATTTCTCAAGAACCGGGACGTCAAAGTTTTTACTGGAAAAACCAATAAGAAGACCGGCTTGCTTCAAGAATTCGCCGAATTTTTCCAGTTCGCTATCCTCAAAGCAGAAATACTTGTTCTGGTTGTAGGAGTAAGCGCCGATTACCGAAACTTCAAGATCGCGGAGATGGTCGTGGCCGCCCACGTCTTCAAAGGAGTTTTTGGTTTCAATGTCGAAAACGATTTTATCCATAGGGTAATCGCGAGTAATGCTAATTTATTTCGAAATAATTAGCGAACACTACACGTGCCGGTCAGCCACTTTTGTCGCTGCGTAGCTGTCGGGTTTGGTTTTAGCTTCAAAATTGTTCGCCCGGATTATGCCGACCACTTCCTGGATAAGAGTTTTTGTCTCGCCGTTTTCGCCGATGTCGGCGTGAATTTCAAAATCCCAATTGATGATAGCCGGTTCTTTTTTCAGTTCAATCAGAACCTCTCTTGCAACCTCTAACGAGAGAAGGACTTCCTGGATAATCCGGTCGCGGAGAGTATGAAACTTGCCTCCGCCAGCCGGCGGATTAAACCGCCGCCAGAAATAGCGGCCGCCGTTCGAGACGCGATGGATAACCACTGCCGTAACAAAATCAGCGCGTTTATTGAGAAGCTGTTGGGAATCGGTTCCGATTACGATTTTGTATGAGAATTTTGGCTCGGCTTTGATGAAGCGGATGAGTTCCGTGACTACCTGTTGCACATTCAGTCTCAGCCCAAAAGAACTTTGAAAGAGTAAAGGCATTTCCTTTCATAGTAAGCCCGAGAGAGGTAAGATGTCAATTATTTAGTGGTGTTTGTTGGACGATGTCAGAACCTTTTTTGAGCAAAATCCAGAGGATTTTGCGGATTGAATCCCGCCCAGTTTACCCCGTAGGAAGCTGTGCTTTCCTTCGGGGCGTTTCCGCCCGCCTCCGCTTCGCTACGGCGGCGAGCAAAACAGAAAAATTTTC
>JAGUWR010000028.1 GCA_020062265.1 Minisyncoccota bacterium
ACTAGGTCAACATTTAGTTAAAATTTATAATTAACAATAAAGTACTGGATTTTAAGCCGGAAAAGAAGTAGAATAATGGCAATGCCGAACGAAATTGAGCTTATAAAACAGAAACTTGACATTGTTGATTTTATCCGTTCCTACGTTTCTCTCCAGCCAGCCGGTAAAAATTTTAAGGCGCTCTGTCCTTTTCATCAGGAAAAAACCCCTTCTTTTATTGTTTCGCCCGATCGCCAGCTTTGGCATTGTTTTGGTGCCTGCAATGCCGGCGGCGATCTTATAAAATTTTTGATGCTTTATGAAAACCTGGAATTTCCAGAAGCGCTTCAGGTTTTGGCGGAGCGAGCCGGCATTGAACTGCGCCGCATCAGTCCCCAACAACAAAGGGAGTTTGGGATTCTCTATGATATCAATGCTAAGGCAAAAGAATTTTTTGTTGGCGAGCTTCAGAAAAACAATGTCGCCCTGGACTATTTGAAGAACCGCGGTCTCCGGCCGGAGACGATTAAAGAGTTTGAACTCGGTTTTGCGCCGGCCGCTGGCCCGGGGAGCGGCGAGATGCTCACTTTACATCTGTTTAATCTTGGCTACGCCATTGATGATGTCGTCCGAGCCGGCCTTGCTCTTAAAAATGCAAAAGGTTTTTACCGCGACCGTTTTGAGAACAGGATTATTTTCCCGATTTTTAACACTATGGGTAAAGTCATCGCTTTCACCGGTCGGGTTATGCCCGAACTTGAAAAGAGACAGCCCGACATTGCTAAATATTTGAACAGCCCGGAAACGCTCATTTTCAATAAATCAAAAATTCTTTACAGTTTCCATAAGGCAAAGTCGGAGATAGCTAAAACAAAATCGGTTTTTCTGGTTGAGGGCCAGATGGACGCCTTGATGGTCTGGCAGGCGGGGGTGAGGCAGGCGGTGGCGGTTTCAGGGAGCGCTTTAAGCAATCATCATCTTCAATCCCTTAGGCGGCTGGCTGACATTGTTTATTTAAGCTTTGATAAAGACGAGGCCGGTCTTAAAGCCCTTGAGCGCGCCATTGAGACCTTGGGATCATTTGATTTTCACGTAAAGGCCGTTGATCTCGGCGATTCAAAAGACCCGGCCGAAGCGGTCCAGCGCGACGCCGGTTTCTTAACGAAAGCGATGGCTGAAGCCAAACCAGCTCTTGGATTTCTTTTTTATTCTTACCTTAAACCCGATGTACCACTTGATCTGCCGACGCAGAAACGTTCGATTCGGCGTCTTCTCGGGATTATCAAACGTTTTAAGAGTCCGATTGAGAAGCAAAATTGGGTGCGGAATCTTGCCCGTCACGCCGGCGTCAGCGAAGACGCTCTTATTGAAGAAATGAATATGCTTAAAATTAGGGAGGCGCCTCAACTCGAATCTTTTACAGCCGAAACCATTAACAACAAGAAGGAAAGATTAGAGCGAATCGCAGAACAGCTGATTATGATTTCGCTGCATCGAGAAGAATTCTGGCCGGCTTTGAAAGCTCAATTGAGTTATCTGCCGCCGTCATTTCGTGAGCTTGTGGAAAACCCAACCGAGAAAATCCCGGATTATCTCAAACTTCAGGCCAGTTATGAGGTAAGTAATAAAGACGATGAAATTCTAAAAAAAGAGTTTGAAGAACTTCTTATTCATCTCAAGATAGAATCACTGAGAAGAAAACGGGAAGAACTGCGGAAAGATATCCAACTGATTCAAGCGCGAGGCGATGAGACGGCTCTTGAGGAAGCATTGCAGACGTTTCATACGGTAACGACGGAAATCCATCAATTAAGTAAAAGGGGTGCTTAAAATTTATAAAATTATGGCAAAAACAAAAAAGGCGAAACCAAAAAAACTGAATAAAAAAAAGAGAGTGCGAATTTCCGCCGCCCTCCTTGAGGAACAAAAACAAGCCCTTGAAGAGCTTGTTCGGCGCGGTCGGGGCCGCGGTTTTGTAACCGAAGCCGAAGCTCTCAACTACTTTCCCCACATCGAAAAAACCCTCCCTTTTCTTGAAGAAGTTTACAACCGTTTGGATAAGGAGGGGATTATGGTTCGAGAGTCAGTGCCGCTGTTCAGTGTGAAAGACCGGGAAGAAATAAGTGCCGAAGAGCTGAAGCGGGCGGCAGAAGTGAGTGGTGAGCTTCCCGATGCGGTCCAGATGTATTTAAAAGAAATCGGCAAAACTCCACTCCTCACTTTCAAAGAAGAGAAAGAGCTCGCTAAAAAGATTGAGCGAGGCGATGAAGCCGCCCGAAAGAAATTAATTCAGTCAAACCTTCGTTTGGTCGTTTCCATTGCTAAGCGCTACGTCAATCGAACTCCTCATCTTTCCATTCTCGATCTTATTCAAGAAGGCAACATCGGTTTATCGCGGGCCGTTGATAAATTTGACTACCACAAAGGTTTTAAGTTTTCGACCTACGCCACCTGGTGGATTCGTCAGGCCGTCACTCGGGCTCTGGCTGATTACTCGCGGACCATCCGCATCCCCGTCCATATGGTTGAAACGATTACCAAGTTCACCTATATCAAGCGCCGGCTGATGCAAGAGTTTGGCCGGGAGCCGTTGCCCGAAGAGATCGCGGTGGAAATGGGAGTGGACGTTAAGAAAATTCACTATATTCAAAAAATTTCTCAAGAGGTTATTTCATTGGAATCGCCGATCGGCGATGATGACGAGGATTCAACCCTTTCCGATTTTATAAAAGACGAACAGAGTTTATCGCCCGATCAGCTCACCAGTTACGTCATTCTTAAAGATCAGATCCGAGAAGTGATGGCTGATCTTGTCGAGCGCGAGCAAAAAATCCTTTCGATGCGCTTTGGTCTTGAGGACGGTATCACCCATACCCTTGAAGAAGTGGGGAAAGTTTTTGGCGTTACCCGGGAGCGGATCCGTCAGATTGAAGCCAAAGCCCTTGAGAAAATCCGCCAGCATCAGAAGGTGAAGAAATTGGAAGGATACTAGCCGAAATTTGTTTAGGATTTAGAAATTAGAGATTAGAGATTTGCTATAATATATCTATGAGGTACAAATTATTAATTTTCGGTTTAATTTTCGTTCTAACTTTCAGTTTTAACGGCGTTTTTGCCCAGGAGACCGATGACGTTACGGCGAGTGGCGAACGGGCCGGAATCCTGCCGACCAGTCTTTTTTATTTCCTTAAAGAAATCAGACGGGGTATTGAGAGC
>JAGUWR010000043.1 GCA_020062265.1 Minisyncoccota bacterium
ATTCCAATTAAGAAACTATTGGTTATTTTAAATGAAAAAGGTCGTAAATAATGCGATACTAATATACGAATTCATGCGAATGATACCAATAGATATGAATTTGTATTATTAGTATCATTCATACCATTTGTATATTGGCATCGTTTATATATTTATTATGGATAAATTTAAAGACATTATCTCTAAAGTTGAATCATTAACCGTCGTTGAACTTGCCGAATTAGTGAAAGCGCTTGAGGAAAAATTCGGCGTTTCCGCCGCGGCTATAGCTACTCCCGCCTCCGCTGAAGCTTCGGCGGGTGAGAAAGAAAAAACTTCTTTTAACATTCTTCTTAAGGCGGCTGGCGAGCAAAAAATAAACGTCATCAAGGCCGTTAAAGAAATTACCGGTCTTGGTTTGCAGGGAGCCAAGGCGTTGGTTGACGGCGCGCCAAAAGTCATTAAAGAAGGGGTGAAAAAAGAAGACGCCGAGGAAATAAAAAAGAAACTGGAAGCAGTTGGCGCCCAGGTGGAATTACAATAAATAAAAGACCCTATGTTGCGTTCATTCACCCCGTTACAAATACGCGCCCTTAGCTCAGTGGTAGAGCGTTGCATTCACATTGCAAAGGCCGTAGGTTCGAAACCTACAGGGCGCACAGGAAGATTTGTAACGGAGCAAGTCGCAGGGATCGGAGATTCAAATCTTCCATCGTCCACGAAGAAATTTAACGGGGCAAGTTGTAAAGAGCCAAGGTTCGATTCCTTGTGCGCCACTCAATAAAAAAATGATTTACGATGTGATCATTATCGGCGGCGGGCCGGCCGGAGCAGCGGCGGCGGTCTATGCCGCCCGAAAGAAGTTAAAAACCCTCCTCTTAACTGAATCTTTCGGCGGTCAGTCCATTGTTTCCGACGACATTCAGAACTGGATCGGCGAACCACATATTTCTGGTTTTGACTTAGCTCAAAAGTTGGAAGCTCACGTTCGCGCTTATTCCGATGTGGTTGACGTGAAATCGCCGGCGCTGGCGGTGGAAATAAAAACAATGAAATGTTCGCCGGAAAGAATTTGCGATTTTGAAATAAAAACCGATCAAGGCAACGTCTATCAGGGTAAAGCGCTCATTCTTGCTTCAGGCGCCAGACGAAGAAAGCTCGGTGTGCCCGGCGAAGATAAATTTTCCGGCAAAGGCGTTGCTTATTGCGCCACTTGCGATGCTCCGCTTTTCAGCGACAAGAAAGTAGCGGTTATCGGCGGCGGCAATTCCGGCTTGGAAGCAGTTCAGGATCTTTTCCCTTACGTTTCCGAAGTTTATTTTATCCATCGCGGTGAAGCCCTGTGCGGTGATCCAGTTCTGCAGGAGGATATAAAAAAGAGCCCCAAACTTAAACAAATTATTCTTAACGCTCAAACAACCGAGATTTTGGGCGATTCTTTTGTGACCGGCTTGAAGTACAAAAATGGAAAGAGCGGTGAAGAAAAGATACTCCCGGTTGACGGCGTATTTGTTGAAATCGGTTCCGTGCCCAATTCGGAAATCGTTAAGGGGTTGGTTGATATTGACCAATGGGGTCAGGTAATTATTGATGCCAAACACGGCGCCACCTCTCAGCCCGGTATCTTTGCTGCTGGCGACGTCACCGACGACCCTTACAAACAGAACAATATTTCCGTAGGCGACGCCATAAAAGCCGCTCTCGCAGCTTACGCTTATTTGCTCCAGCGTGCAAAGACGAGTCCAGCTTCGGATAATTCTTACTGACTGTTATAATCGCAAAAAACCGCGACCGCAAAAACCGTTGTCCAAAGACTATCTTTATTACCGATGGCGGTTTGAGTTACATTAGCAGTTCGGACAATTTTCCCGCTCAATTTATAAATTTGTTCCCGTTCATCCCAATCGGTCTCCTGATTAAATTCAATACCGAGCGTAGTGGTAAGCATTGAAGCCGCCAAGTCCTCGGCATAATCGCCGGCTTTGTCATCATTCTCGCCGAAAGAATGATGTTCGGAATTGATTCAGGCCGGCAGGGATAGTCACGCCAACCGAAGCGGCGATTAATCGATATTGGTTCATTAGAAGCGAGTTTATCTTTATGAGCTCCCACACCTTTTAAGATTGGGGATAAATTGTTGAGAACTTTTTACTTCAAGAATTTTAAAAGATAGAAAAAATAAGGATTTTTTTAAAGTGTCTATTCAAAAACAGATGCCTTTTTATTTTTGACTTAGTAAGAGCTAGTGGTATACTTTGTAATAAAAGTGGGGAGTTGTGGATAACTATGGGGATAAGGGTCAATTTTTGTGGATAATTAATAAAAAATGCTTCTAGGGGAATACAAACATAATTTGGATTCAAAAGGTCGACTGGCTGTACCGGCAAAATTCAGAACCAAATTGAACGCCGGCGCCATTATTACTCGTGGTCTTGATGGGTGTCTTTTTGTATTTGGTTTGAAAGAATGGGAGGTCTTGGCAGAAAAATTAATTTCCTTACCGCTGGCGCAAGCTAACTCGCGGGCTTTCGCCCGCTTAATGTTAGCCGGCGCCATGGATGCTAAACTCGATGCCCAAGGCAGGATTCTTGTCCCTGACTACTTGCGCGAATATGCTCATTTAAAAAAACAGGTGGTGGTGGCCGGTTTATACAACCGGATTGAAATCTGGGACAGCGAAGTGTGGAAACAGTATAAAACAAAAACCGAATCCGCATCCGATGAAATAGCGGAGAAACTTTCTGAATTAGGAATTTAATAATGTATAGTCATAAGTCATAAGTCATTAGTTATCAGTTGTATGCCCCATATCCCTGTCCTTTTAAATGAAGTTTTAGAAGTTTTAAATCCAAAAAGAGGCGAATTCTTTATTGATGGAACAGTTGACGGCGGAGGACATGCCGCCTCAATTTTAGAGAAAATGATGCCAGAAGGAAAATTTCTGGGCTTGGACTGGGATAAAGAGATTTTAGAGAAAACGAGAAAAAAAATTGAGGCAAAATTCCAAATTCCAAATTCCAAATTCCAAATTTTTTGGATAAACGATAATTTCAAAAATATTCCGATGATTTTAAAAAATAAAAAATTGGGGAAAGCTGACGATTTACTTCTTGATCTCGGGTTTTCTTCAGAGCAACTTGAA
Organism: Minisyncoccota bacterium; assembly: GCA_020062265.1. Classification (GTDB taxonomy): domain Bacteria; phylum Patescibacteriota; class Minisyncoccia; order UBA6257; family GWB1-50-10; genus JAGUWR01. Next base: position 3,122 of record JAGUWR010000043.1, read on the forward strand.
TCCGCCGACTGGCGAACGGGCCGCGGTTTCAGTTTTAATCCGCCAGCCGGCGGAGACGAACCGCTTCTTATGACTTATTCAGATTCCGAACGGCCGGTTCGCGAATGGTTAAAGTTGCTTAAAGAGTTTGAACTCACTCGCATTATTCGTGAATTCGGTGAAGAAAGATATGCTCAGCGAATTGCTCGCGCCATTAAGACATATCTGCCGATTCAAACATCAAAGAAATTAGCCGAGATAATCAGTAGAGCGGTACCTAAAAATTATGAACGCGGTCGGATTCATCCGGCGACTCGAACGTTCCAAGCGCTCCGGATTTTTGCCAATCAAGAACTTGGAAATCTCCGTAATATTCTTCTTAGAATTACCGACGTCCTTAACCCCGGCGGCCGCCTTGCCGTGATTACGTTTCATTCAATTGAAGATCGGATAATAAAAAACGTTTTTAGAAATTTAGCTAAGGAAGGAAAGGTCGAAATTTTGACTAAAAAACCGATTCAGCCCAGCCAGCAGGAAGTTCAAACAAACCCAAGGAGTCGTTCAGCTAAGCTTCGCGCCCTAAAAATCCTATGACCATTATTAGCCCGTCAAAAAATCTAGGTACACTCAAATTTATTCTTCTTATTTTTGCCGTTATTTTTGCCGGCGGTCTCTTTTATATTTATCAATATAATCAGCTCGTTAATCTCAAACACCGGATTGCAAACTTAGAAGAGGCGATTGTTCGATCTCATGTTCTTAACACTGACCTGAAAGACGGACTTTACCGCCTCACCGAACCGGCCGTTCTCAAAGCGGCGGCTTTTGAGAAGGGTCTGATTTTGGATGCGAAACCGGATTATCTTGAAATTAAACAATGGCTTTCCGATTCCTCGCGCTAATTGTCTTTTTCGGCCTACTCTATGCTTCGTTGGGCGTTAAGCTTTATCGTCTTCAGATAGAGCAAAGTTTTTACTACGTTGAAAAAGCCCAAGCGAGAAACGAAGCGGCTTTGGCTCATGTCCTCAAGCGAGGGCAGATTTTTTTCACGGATCGAAACGACAACCGGATCCAAGTCGCCATCAATCGCGATTTCCCGATCATCTACGCCGTTCCTAAAGAGATTAAAGACCCGGCCGAAACCGCTTCTTTGTTGGCACCGACTATTGGTTGGGAGGAGGAACGACTTAGTAACGCTTTAAATAATCCTCAAAGTCTCTTTCGTTTGTTAATCGATAGAGCATCGGAAGATCAGGTTAGAAAAATTAAAGAACTTTCTCTCGGTGGCATTTATACCGATTATACCCGTCACCGTTTTTACCCTTTTCAGAATCTTAGTTCGCAACTTTTAGGTTTTGTGGGGATAAACGAGGAACAGGCGGCGCCAACCGGACTCTATGGCATTGAAAAACTTCACAACGCGGCGCTTGTTGAGGGTAAAGATATTCATTTGACCATCGATCGCACCCTTCAAGCCGAAGCCGAGTTTATCCTTCTAAATCTCATCTCAAGATTTGAAGCTGAAGGCGGAACGCTGATTATTCAGGAACCCAAGACCGGCAAAATTTTGGCGATGACGAGCAAACCGGATTTTGACCCAAATACCTATGGCCGCTGGCCGATTAAAAATTTTCTTAACCCGGCGATTCAGTACATCTACGAACCGGGCTCGGTGATGAAAACAATAACGATGGCGGCCGGCCTTGATAGCGGTTCTTTCACGCCCGAGACCATTTTTGTTGACAACGGGAGC
>JAGUWR010000004.1 GCA_020062265.1 Minisyncoccota bacterium
AAGAAACTTAATCTTGAAGACATTCTAACTGATCGGGCTCTCGAGGATGAACTTGTCGAGGTGCCGGTTCGCGATGGTGTTTTCAAAATCACCGCCGCCATTGTTGGCGCGATTGCTCTTGCCGGTTTGTTCCAGGTTTTTAATCTTAATATCTTTAAAAGCGATTTTTACAGTCGGCGCGCTCTCGCCAACATGAGTTTGGAGATTATTAAACCGGCGCCGCGGGGGATTATCTACGACCGCTTCGGGACGCCCTTAGTTGAGAATCGCGCCGTGATTAACGTTTTTATTGACGCCGATTTCTTTTTGAAGGAAAAATCCGAGCGTGAGACCGTTCTTAACGGTCTTAGCAAAGCGCTGAACATCCCTCTCGATGAACTGGAGAGAATGATTGGCGCCTATAATTGGGAGAGGAACCGACGATTGCTTCTTAGAACCAATCTTAGTCACGAAGAGATTCTCAAATTATCTTCACTTAATTTGCCGACCGTTTCACTGATTGAGGGTTTGCGTCGCGAGTATCGCGATCCTTTAAAGTATTCACATTTACTTGGTTATATCGGGGCGGTCAATCGGCAGGATATGAAAGTTGACTCCTTTCTAGTGCCAGAAGACACTATCGGCCGGGGCGGCCTCGAAGCATTCTACGATCGATATTTGCGAGGGGTGAACGGAAGAGAAATTTATTTTAAAAACTCGCTCGGCGAAAGTTTTGAAAAAATCGCCAGCGAGGAACCGATAGCCGGCCAGGATCTGGTCACCTTCATTGATGGTTCACTTCAGGACTTTCTTTATAGACGAATGGAAGAAGAGCTTCGTCGGCTACGTGGTCAGAGCGGCGCCGGCATAGTAATTAATCCTCAGAATGGCGAGGTGTTAGCCTTGGCGAGTTTTCCAAGTTTCGACGGTAATCGAGTGGCGGAGTTCCTCAACGTTTCTCACCAACCTTTTTTCAATCGAGCCGTAAGCGGTCTTTACAACCCCGGTTCAACCATAAAACCGCTCATGGCTTTGGCCGCTCTCGGAGAAGGAGTGATTGCCCCGGAACATCAAATTTTTTCAGCCGGCTATATTGAAATACCGAACCCATATAATCCTTCAAGACCAAGCCGATTTCTTGATTGGCGGCCTCACGGCTGGGTGGACGTTTATTCTGCGCTTGCCCGTTCAAGCAATGTCTATTTCTACGAAGTTGGAGGAGGTTTCGGCAGTCAGCCCGGTTTGGGTATTGAGCGCTTGCGGCAGTGGTGGCAGAAATTCGGTCTTGACGTAAAGACCGTAATCGATCTGCCGGGCGAGATAGCCGGCTTCTTACCCGATCCTGTTTGGAAAGAACAGACGAGGAGCGGTCAACCTTGGCGGCTCGGCGATACCTATAATGTCAGTATCGGCCAAGGTGACATCTCCGTCACTCCTCTTGAACTTATTAACTATATAAGCGCGATTGCCAACGGCGGGAAACTCTACCAGCTCAGGGTGGCGGCTTCTATTCAACCGAACGTCCTCCGCGATTTGAGCACGGACATTAGCTTAGTCCTTTCTCATGTCCGACAGGGAATGGAAGAGGTGGTTAGCAAAACCTATGGTACTGCTCATCTCCTGGCTGATCTTCCTATTAAAGCGGCGGCTAAAACAGGTACAGCTCAAGTCGATGATAATCAAAAAATTAATGCTTTCTTCGTCGGCTATGGTCCAACTGAGTCAACGTCGGCCGATTCCCAAATTGCCGTCTTGATTCTTATTGAGGACGCTCGGGAGGGAAGTTTAAACGCCGTCCCTATAGCCAAAGATGTGTTCCTATGGTATTATGAGAATCGACTAAAAAATAAAAATAATTAAGGAAAATTTATGGATAACAACAGTTCTTATTTAACTTCGGAACGTTATGAAGAATTAAAAAAAGAGCTTGATGATTTAAAAACTGCCGGCCGGCAGAAGGTGGCAAAACGGCTGCGCCAGGCTAAGGAGCTGGGCGATCTCTCCGAGAATGTCGAGTATCAGGAAGCCCGAGAGGAGCAGCGGAGGATTGAACAGAGAATTGGCCAGTTAGAAGAGATTGTCCGGAACGCAGTAATTATTAAAAAATCCGATAAACCCCAAACCGTCAGAATCGGTTCGGTAGTTAAGGTTAAAAAAGCAGGGGGCGCCGAGGTCAACGCATTCTCTATCGTTGGGTCGAATGAAGCTCAACCTTTTGAAGGGCGGATATCGAACGAATCGCCGATCGGCCGCGGTCTGCTTGGCCGCAAAGTGGGGGAGACGGTCAGAATTAAGACTCCTAATGGAGAAGTCGAGTACCACATTCTTGATATTGAATAAATGTTGAAGGAACTTATTAAAGAAAGAAATCGTAAACTCGAAAGATATAAACAGTTTGCCGATCCTTACCCGGCAGAGATTAAACGAGGCATTTTAATTGTTGCTGTTTTAAAAAATTTCACCAAATTAAAAAAAACCAAAAAAACGGTTGCCGTTGTCGGCCGGCTGTTTGCCTGGCGTGACCAAGGCAAAATTATTTTCGGCGACTTAAAGGATGAAAGCGGAAAAATTCAAATAGTTCTAAACGAAACTGGAACCGGGAATTTTAAGCTTCTTAAGGAAGCTGTTGATATCGGTGATTTTTTGGAAGTTAAAGGTGTTCTTTTTGAAACAAAGCGGGGCGAGAAAAGTATTCAGACGGTCCAGGCCAGAATCATCGCCAAAAGTTTAAGACCCTTGCCCGGCCAATGGTACAGCTTGGCTGACGTTGAAACCCGTTTTAGAAAAAGATATCTGGATATTCTTTTTAATCCGGCAGTAAAAAAACTTTTTGAACATAAAAGTGTTTTCTGGGCTGAAGTAAGAAAAGAGCTCAAAAAAGAAGGATTTTTAGAGGTTGAAACGCCGGCTCTTGAATCATTGCCCGGCGGCGCCGAGGCCGAACCTTTTATTACCCACCATAATGCCCTTGACCAGGATTTTTATCTGCGGATTTCTTTGGAATTGCCTCTCAAAAAACTCCTCGTCGGCGGTTACGAGAAAGTTTTTGAAATCGGCCGGGTTTTCCGTAACGAGGGAATTGACCGGGAACATCTTCAGGATTATACCCAGATGGAATGCTATGCCGCCTACTGGAATTATAATGATATGATGGTTTTTGTGGAAAAGATGTATGGGGCGGTTATTAAGAAGACCACCGGCGGTTTGAAAACAAAATTTGACGGTAAAACAATTAATTGGGGCAAAAAATGGCCGCGGTTTGACTATTTAGAAATTTTTAAAAAAGAAACCAAAATCGATTTAGATAAAACAAACCGCGAAGACCTCTTCCAAAAAGCAATTGCCCTAGGATTAAACCTAGGGCAAGAAGCGGCGTCGGTTTTAGGGAAAGGACGACTTATTGATTTGATTTTTAAAAAGACCGTTCGGCCTAAAATAATTCAACCGACTTTCATTGTTGGTCATCCTGTTGAGATTTCACCGTTGGCGAAAGCCGATTCTTTAAATCCTCAACGGGTGAAAAGATTTCAAATTTTGGCGGCCGGCAGTGAAGTCGGTAACGGCTGGTCAGAATTGAATGACCCCATTGATCAGCGCCGCCGTTTTGAAGAGCAAATGAAACTGAGAGAGCAAGGAGATAAAGAAGCTCAAAGATTAGATGAGGGTTTTCTGGAAGCGATGGAATACGGTATGCCGCCGGCGACCGGCTTCGGTATGTCCGAAAGACTTTTTGCTGTTTTAGTTGATAAACCCATCCGGGAAACGGTCATTTTCCCATTGATGAAAAGAGAAGGTTCATAAATTTTAACAACATTGGTATGTTGGACATAAATTTCATTCGTCAAAACCCGGAGAAAGTACGGGAAGGCGTTAGGGTAAAAAACATTGATCCTAAACTTGTTGATAAATTTCTCCGACTCGACGAACGGTGGCGGGGAAAAATCGCCACTCTGGATCAGCTTAAAGCCGAACAAAATTCTTTAAGCAGAGAACTGGCTAAAAATAAAAGCGAACACCAGCTGGCCCGGGCTCAGCTTCTTAAAAAAAGAATTACGGAACTAACCGAAGAACTGACGCGTCTTGAAAGGCAGCGTAATGAGGTTCTTTTTCAGCTGCCGAATCTGCCGTTTGAGAGTGTACCCGTCGGTAAAAATGAGACCGAAAACAAAATTCTTCGGGAGGTCGGTGATAAACCTCGCTTTAATTTCCAGCCGAAAGATTACCTCACCTTAGCCGAGCAGTTAGATTTGATTGACGTAAAGAGAGCCGCCAAAGTAAGCGGCAGCCGTTTCGGTTATTTGAAAAACGAAGCCGTGCTTTTGGAATTTGGGCTTATCCGGCTGGCTCTGGGCGTTTTAATGAAGGAAGGATTTATCCCAGTGGTCCCGCCGGTTCTGATTAATAAAGAGATGATGGAAGCGATGGGTTATATTGACCGGAAAGAGGATCGCGAGGAGGCTTATTTTTTTGATAAAGACCAGATGTATCTCGTGGGCACTTCTGAACAGTCAGTCGGGCCGATGCACGCCGATGAGATTTTTAAAGAAGATGAACTGCCCAAGCGGTACGTTGCTTTTTCAGCTTGTTTTCGCCGCGAAGCCGGTTCTTACGGTAAAGACACCAAAGGAATTCTCCGCGTCCACCAATTCGACAAAGTAGAGATGTTTAGCTTTTGCCATCCGGATAAATCAAAGGAGGAGCATAAAATTCTTCTTTCACTTGAGGAGCAGCTTATGCAGCTTCTAAAAATTCCTTACCGCGTTGTTGAAATTTGCACCGGCGATTTGGGGACAGTGGCGGCCTCAAGGTTTGACATTGAAGCTTGGCTACCCGGTCAAGGAGAGTATCGGGAAACCCATTCCACTTCTAATGCCACTGATTTCCAGGCGCGCCGTTTAAATATCAAACTAGAAACTAAAAACTCAAAACTAAAAACTCGTTATGTTCACACTCTTAACGGTACGGCTTTTGCCATCGGGCGGGCAATCATCGCCATTATAGAAAATTATCAGACGAAAAAAGGAACGATTGTCATTCCCAAAGTACTCCAGCCCTACGTCGGTAAAAAAGAAAATGGAGGGAATATACGAGTTTAAGCGCGAAGAAAAGAAAATTAGGTGGAAGTTTCCGGTCGTCTTATTGGTTATCGGTTTATTGTTGATTGGTGCCTCTTATTTTTTTCTCTACAGTGGTTTTTTGAAAGTGAATGAATTTAAAGTTGAGGGGACGCGGGCGGTTGATAAAAATACTCTTTTTGCCCTGTTTGCCTCCGAGATTATTAAAAACCAAAGTTGGCGAGCCCTGTTCGGTCAGGACAATCTGATTTTCTGGTTGGGGGCTAAGAGTGCTTCAGTTAAAGAGAGAATTCCTTTGTTGGCGGAGTTGGCGCTAAGAACGAACATTTGGGAGCAACGTGTGGAGGTAAATGCCCGTGAACGTCAGTTCAACGGGATTTGGTGTTTTAGTGAAAGACGGCAGTGTTTCGTGTTTGATAAGGATGGTGT
>JAGUWR010000045.1 GCA_020062265.1 Minisyncoccota bacterium
CTCCTACCGCCGAAGGGGCACTTCTTTTGAAAATTACCGATGAAAGCGAACGGAGCATAAATCTTGGTCAATCGGTTCTGCCGGAACGAGGTTGGCTAGCGGGGGTATTCACGATTCTTGAAATAATCAAAAAAGAAGGGATGGCAATAGCCGATATCCGCGTAAAAGAATTGGGTTTGCGGGAGTGGGAGATTGTTATTGCCGGCGGCCCCCGCCTTATTTTCAACTTTGAATATATGTCGGGAAACCTGGCGGAAATACTTAAGAATTTAAGAGGCCAGCTAAATTTCAGCAAACTTCAATATATTGACCTTCGGGTCCCGGGCCGGATCTACTACAAGTAGCGTTATTTAGGTATTCACGCTGTAAGGTTTGAATAAATCGTTCCACTTTATTCCGCCTGCTTACAGTGCTTGGTTCAACACCCATATATCGCGCAACCTTCCGCATGTCCCGGCCACGATATTGTACTAATCGCACCGCTTCCATGCGCACCTTTGGTAAATGAGGATTTGTTGTGTATGGCATGTATATATTATTTCATAGGGTGTTGCAAAGGCATTGAACCATGACACGGGATTGACTATTTTCTTGCGCTGTGATAAAGTTTTAATAACCAATGCCTAAGAATTTAGATATTATTATCGAAAATACTCTTAGCGAGCTAAATTCCAAACAGCGGCGGGTTCTTATTGATCGTTTTGGTCTTTTTTCAGGACAGCTGGCAACTCTCCAGGAGATTGGTGACAAGCTGGGCGTGACCAGAGAAAGAATCCGCCAGATTGAAGAGAAATTATTAACCAAGATAAAACCAAGAATAGAAAGAGAAACGGGGATGATTTTATCATTCGGTCAGACCCATCTCGCTAAGGCCGGCGGCGTCAGAGAAGACGAGACATTCATCAACGACGTCATAAATTACTTTAAGGAAAAAGCCAGGTATGCCGACAGGAAAGTAAGGTTTGTTTATTTTGTCGCCGGGAAACCTTTTTATCATCAAGAAGACAATGAGTTTAAAAATTTTTGGTACCTAACGGAACAGGATAAGGAACGTTTTATTTATTTAATCAAAAATTTAGTGAAATTTTTTGACAGCAGCGATCGAAAAGGAATTTTGGAAATGCACGCTCATCTTGTTCATTTTAAAAATTTTTCCTCTCTTCACGCCGTTTCAATTTCAAAACATTTCGGTCTGAATTGTTTCGGCGATTTCGGTTTGTGCAAGTGGGAAGAGATTACGCCTAAGACCATTCGTGACAAGATTTATCTCATTCTCAAGAAAAACGAACGGCCTTTTCACTTTGTTGACATCGCCAGCGAGATCAACCGTATAAGATTTGACGGGAAACGGGCTCATCCCCAAACCGTCCATAACGAACTTATCAAGGATAAACGGTTTGTTCTCGTCGGCCGCGGTATTTACGGTTTGAGCGAGCACGGTTATGAACCGGGAACGGTGCGGGAAGTTTTAGTTTCAATTCTAAAAAAACACGGCCCACTTCTCCGTGAGCAAGTCGTCGAACTGGTCAACCAGAAACGAATTTTCAAGCCCCAGACAATCCTTCTTAATCTTCAAAATCGCCGCCATTTCAGGCGTTTTGACGACGGTCGCTATCATGTCCGTCAAGCCTAGTTATGATCCGCAATCTCTTAAACGAGATTAAGGATATTATCGAGGAACTTTTTAAAAAAGAAGAGATTTGGTTTTTCCTTTTTCTTTTAGTTATCGGCGGTTATCTTTCCTTTTTATTACTCCGCGGCGTCAGTCCTGAGACAACACTCGCGGCTATCGGCCGATTTCTGGCCGTCAGCTGGTGGCTTTGGGTTTTTTTCATTCTCTTGCCGATGACCGCTTCCATCTGGCTCTATTGGAAAAATGAGTTTTTTAAAAGCCAGATAAAGTGGAAGCTCTTAGAAATAAAAATACCGAGGGAAAATATCAAAAGTCCCAAAGCGATGGAGCAGGTATTGGCCGCTATGAATTCTTTTCGGAACGCCCCGGGCGATATTGAGGAACGGTGGTGGGATGGCGAGGTGACGCGTTGGTTCTCGCTCGAAATTGTAAGTTTCAGCGGCGAGGTTCATTTCTACATCAGGATTTACGCCAAACAGAAAAATCTTTTAGAGGCAGCTTTGTTTTCTTACTATCCCGACATCGAGATAGAAGAAGTTGATGATTATGTAGGTCAGTTTCCTTCAACTACGGAAGATATGTACCAGCGCGGTTATGATATTTGGGGCACGGAGATGACGCTTTCACAGGATGCTCTCTACCCGATTAAAACTTATCCCCATTTTGTTGAAGCCGTGCAGGAGGAGAAAATGGTTGACCCGCTTTCAACATTTCTAGAGGTGCTCGGCAAGTTGACACCGGGCGAGACCGTCGGCATCCAGATTTTAATTGCTCCCGCAGATCGTGATTGGATTGATAAATGGAAGGGAAAATTAGAGAAGCTCCGCCAGCCGAAAACGACTGCGGCCAGCAAGGCGGAGGAGGGGGATGAAATGGGTACTGGTTTGTTAGTGGTCCGTTCGCCCGGTCAGACCGAGATTCTAAAAGAAGTTGAGAACAATCTTTCAAAGCCGGCTTTTGATACTTTAGTTCGTTTCATCTACTTATCTCCCAAAGAAACCTTTTATGACAGCTACACGCGTCACGGTTTGGTGGGCGCTTTCAATCAATACAGCGCGCTCAATCTCAATTCATTTCGCAAGAACGATAAAATGAGCACGCGGACGCGCTTCTGGTACTTCCCTTATTTGTTTCCAAATTTTCGGAATGAGTTTAAAAAACAGCGATTATTGAGAAATTATCGCCTCCGTGATGTTCCGCCCGAAACCTTTATGGGCAGGGTGATTACTTCTCATCCTTTTAATTGGAATTTTGCTTCCCGTCGTTTTGAGATGAACACCGAGTGTGTGGCGACAATCTTCCATATGCCGACCGAGACCGTTCTTACCGTTCCTCATATCCGCCGCGTTGAGAGCCGGCGGGCAAGCCCGCCGGCTGGTCTGGCTATTTTCGGCGGCGAAGAAGAAATTGAAAAATTTAAATAATGGATACCATTAACAGCGTTCCTTGGACGCAAATTTTCTCTATAGCAAGAGGGATTTTTATAATCGCCAATATACTTTTAGTTGTTTTTTTTGTTTTTTCGCTGGCCAAGAGCCGGCACTACCGGCCTAAGTTTACTCTTCTTCCGCGCCGGCCGCGGAAACAGCCGACTCTGAAAAGCGAAGCGCTCCGCGAGCACTGGCAGGCCATTCTTAGAAAACTTGAATCGGGCGGTTCTGAGGCGATGAAAATTGCTATAATTGAAGCGGATTCTTTGGTGGGTGATATTCTCCAGCGTTTAGATTATACAGGCGAGCATTTAGCCGATCGCTTGGCAAAACTAAGCATTGAGGATTTTCCTTCAGTGGAGAAATTGTGGCAAGCTCACCGGATTCGGAACGAACTCGTCCACGCGCCCGGCTTTGAAATTTCTCCTAGCCACGCTGAAGAGATAATAAGCGTCTATGAGAGTTTTTTGAAAGAAGCCGGCGTCTTATAGATCCTATAAGTCCTATAAGTCCAATAAGTCCTATATGCTCAAGAGTTCAAAAATTAGAATTATTAAACTCGCGCCGCCGCCGCCGGAACTGCCGATTTACGGCCGGATTGAACCGGCGGAGGTCTCTTTTATCGGCCGCACTAACTATGTTGCCGCTCTTGAAGAAAAGAAATTTATTTTCGGCATTAAGAGAATTGATCGCCGCCGCCATATTTACATTGTCGGCAAAAGCGGCGTCGGCAAATCAAAATTACTTGAACTGATGATTCGCCAGGATATCGCCTATGGTCACGGTCTTTGTTTGATGGACCCGCACGGCGACGTTATTGAAGCAATTCTTGATTTCATCCCCCAAAATAGAGTTGACGATGTCTGTCTGATAGATCCGGCTGATTCCCATTATCCGGCTTCTTTTAATCCTTTAGCCAATATTGATCCAAGTTTCAAACATCAGCTGACTCAAGGTCTTATTGAAGTGATGGAAAAACAGTTCGGCGCCAATTGGACTCCGAGGTTAGAGCACGTTTTCCGTTTCGCCTGTCTTGCTCTTCTTGATTATCCTCACGGCACCATGCGCGGCATAATTTCAATGCTGACCGACCGGAATTACCGCCAGAAAGTGGCGGAATATATTGAAGATGACATGGTCAAGCGTTTCTGGGCGATTGAGTTCGCTGATTGGTCGGAAAAATTTGATACCGACGCTATCATTCCTTTGGTTAATAAACTCGGTCAGTTTCTTTCTGACCCGGTGTTGAGAAATATCTTTGGTCAGAAAGAAAACAAAATTGACCTCGAAGAATTAATGAACAAAAAGAAAATTATTTTGATTAATCTCGCCAAAGGCAAATTAGGCGAGGAGAATTCCAGTTTCTTCGGCTCAATGTTTGTTACCAAGATTAAGCAGGCCGGTATGGCCAGAACCAGAATCCCCGAATCACAGCGCCGCGATTTCTATCTCTATGTTGACGAGTTTCACAACCTTGTCACCGAAACTTTTGAAAATTTGATAACCGAGGCAAGAAAGTACGGTCTTTGTATGACGGTTGCCCATCAGTATATGATGCAGGCTCTGCCGCGCGTTCAGGCGGCGGTTTTGGGTAATATCGGCACCATTATCATTTTCCGGGTCGGCGGCGATGACGCCGTAAAACTAAAACCGGAGATGGCGCCGGTTTTTGATGTGAAAGATATGATTAATCTTGGAATGCAGGAGTTTTACATCAAAATGACCATTGACGGCGAGACCTATGACCCTTTTTCAGCCGAAACTTTAAAAGTTCTGCCGACCCCGCATCGTTCTTATAAAAAAGAAATAATTGAAAGCTCGCGAAACAAATACACTATTTCTGCCGATTCCGCCAAAAAACTCATTGCCGAGGAAGAAGCCACTGTTTTCCGGAGTGCCCAAGAAAAAGCCATTATTGAAGGGAAAAAGAAAGGTGAAGAAGTTACCGCAGAGGCTAAAGAAGAAAAAATTGTTGAACCCCTTATTTAAGTAGTATAATGAAACTATGGTCCAGTTGCCGTGGTGGGTCATTGCGGTCACCATTAGCATTGTGCTGTTTCTTGTTGTTCAGTTAGCCCGTCTGTCAGACAAGGTTAGGGGATTGAAGCGAATAGTTCGCCGTCTTGAGGGTGAAGAAGAAGAGGAGATTAAGGATAGCGGCTTAGGCAATATGGAAGGACGCGGCTAACGTCGTATTTACAAGTTACACGATACACGTCTATGGTTTTTATTTATACCACCTGCCGGGGGATATTGCGCAGGCAAAGGAATTGGGCAACAAGATTATGCGGGCGAAAGTGGCGGCCTGCGTTAATATCTGGCCCATTGAATCAATATACTGGTGGGAGGGCGAGTTGAAAGAAGATATCGAGGCGGTTCTTATTATTAAGACCAATGAGGCAAAGATGGCGGAGATTATCGAAAAGAGATTGTCTATTGTGAGCAATGCTATAATACGTATAATACGGAGGTTGTTTAAATAAAGGCGCTGTGCTATAGCATAGCGCTATGATGCGTCATAGCGGTTAGAAATAAATAAATTTAGAATATGAACCATTCTTGGTTGGGTGTCAATCAACTAACTCGCCAAATGTGTGTGCCTAAAATAAGTTATCCACAAAAGCGGCTTTGAAAAATTTTTCCCAGTGAGATAATAAAGATGTCCCGCTTTTAAGATCCTGGATCAAGTGATCTTACAAAGGGATCCCAACAGCGCTTCAGCCCGAGGGTTGGAGTTGAGGGAACCCACCTGGTTCTTAGCCAGGAGATCTTAAGGCGGGATTTTAGTTTTTTTAACCTCTTCCAACAAGAAAGATGATGTAGATAATATAAAGTAAGACAAAGCCAAATCCTTGCCAGCGCTTGAGAACGTATCGCTTGCCCATAAACATTGAACTAAAGAGAAAGGCGGTGGCAAAAAGTGTGACCGAAATATCAATAAAAAGATGAGAAGGGAACAGAACTGGTTTTGCCAGGGCGGCAACGCCGAGAACCATTAGAAAGTCAAACACATTTGAACCGATTATATTGCCGAGAGCGAGGCCGGGGCGTTTCTTATAGGCGGCGACAAAGGTAACGGCCAGTTCGGGCAGAGAAGTGCCGATGCCAACAATAGTGAGCCCGATAAGAGCGTCGCTGAAGCCCAATTCTTTTGCCATAAGGGCGGCGCCATCAACCACCCAGTTGCCTCCGAGAATGACGCCAACCAATCCGCCCAGAATCATAAATATAGAGAGCGGCAGCGCCGCTATTTTCCATTCCTGTTGTTCTTCTTTTTCGCGACCCTCGTTTTTAAGAACCAAGTAAAGCCAGATAGAAAAAATAGCAATCATTAAAAAACCTTCCCATCTTGAGATTTGGCCGTCGCCGAAGAAGGCGAAAAGGGCGGCGGCGAGAACCGCCACTATATTCCAAATAAGATCCCGGTCCACCCAATACTTCTTCATTGTTAACGGGAAGAAGAGAGCGCTGACGCCCAAGATAAATAAAATATTAAAAGTGTTGGAGCCGATAATGGTGCCCAGTCCAATATCGCCTTTACCGGTCAAATTAGCAATGAAAGAGACGGCGAATTCAGGGATAGAGGTGCCGATGCCGGCAATAACCAGACCGATGACGATGGAGGAAACATTGAGTTTCCGGGCAAGGGAAGATGAACCGTCCACCAGTAAATTATCCCCTTTAACAAGGATGTAGAAACCGATAAAAAAAAGAATAATATTCCAAAGCATATTTTTATCGCAATTACTGAACGAAGTGCGAACCTTTTTTGAGCAAGAATTTCTGCCCTGACGGGCAGAAATCCCGCCCAGCGTTTCCGCCCCAGACGACGGAGCGGGCGGGCAAAAATTCCTTCCCCTAAAACCCCTTCCTTTTTGCCCGCCCGCTGCCTTGCCCGCTTCGCGGCCGAGCCAGCGGATTTTTTTATTATACCAATTCTTTCAATTCTTCTCTACTCTTCTTCAGTAACTCCGCGTGCAATTCTCCGATGAAAGTTTTGTTATTTCTTATCACTTTTTCAAAAAATCCTGTATAATCCGCTGGCGTTAGAAAATAAAAACAATACTCCTGCCCCTTCTTCTCAACCTTGGTGTTCAGTTCTAAAAAATAATCGTTTGCGCCGGCGATTTTATCTCGGTTTTTTACATCCGTATCCTCATCGTGTTTCGTTTCCACAAAAATAATTCTGTTTGCCTTTTTGATAATAAAATCGGGATTGAATTGCTTTTGCTGGGGGTGAGTGCCGGGGCGATAATTATACGGAATTGAATAAAATCCCTTGTCTTTTGATTTCACCCAGCAGTCAATAAATTTCGCGTTTTCTTTTCTCGTTAATGTTTTCGCAAAATCAATTTCCGGCTCTGACGCAAGCACCGTAACATTGAGCGGCGATTTATAATTGTCCTCATCTGTCTTTATGGAATACTTACCCCTTATTTCACCAAGCGCTTCATTGATATTTTCTAACTCTTTTGCGGTAGATGATTTTAGGGATTTTTCGCTAAACATTATTCCCTTGTTTTTCTTCACCTCGCTAATGCTGACATAGGAAGCGTTCATTTCTTTGGTGGTTTTTTCAA
>JAGUWR010000027.1 GCA_020062265.1 Minisyncoccota bacterium
ACTTAAGAAACTAAGGAAGAAGACGGACACCGTGTACCTGGCAACCGATCCCGATCGGGAAGGTGAAGCAATTGCCTGGCACATTCAGGAGGCTTGCCGCCTTGAAGAGCCGAAACGGATAGTGTTCCACGAGATTACGGAGCAGGCGGTGAAAGAAGCGATAGCCCACCCTCGCTTGATTGACCAAAACCTCCTGAAAGCCCAAGAGGCGCGGCGCGTGCTTGACCGACTCTTCGGCTACGACCTCTCGAGCCTCATCTGGAAGAAAGTGCGCTACGGCCTCTCGGCAGGACGGGTTCAGTCCCCCGCGCTCCGCATCCTTGTTGAACGGGAGCGCGAAATTCGCGCCTTTATCCCCGAAACCTACTGGGTCATCACGGGTACTTTCCTGACCAAGCAGAACGACATTATTATCCTCACTTGCGCGAAAGAGCCCCACGACCAAACAGAAGTTGAAGCGATTCTTGCCGCAGCGAAGCGGCAGCCGTGGCAAATCATTGAAGTGAAACAGACAGAAGCGAAACGCACGCCGCGTCCGCCTTTCATTACTTCCACACTCCAGCAAGCGGCGAGCGCGCGCCTCGGCTTCTCGCCCTCGCGCACAATGTCCGTCGCTCAGCGCCTCTATGAACAAGGTTTTATCACCTATATGAGAACTGACAGCGTGAACTTGAGTAAGGAAGCGCTTTCTTTTATTTACCGGGAGATTGAAGCGACGTTTGGAAAAAAATACCTCCAGCCTCGCGTCTTCATCACTAAAAGCAAGACCGCCCAGGAAGCACACGAGGCAATTCGTCCTACCGAGATCGGCAACAACACTGCTGGTACAACCGAAGAACAAAAAAGACTCTATACCCTTATCCGCGAACGCACCCTGGCTTCACAGATGGCTGACGTAAGACTGCTTCGCACCACTATAACCGCAAATATCGACAGTGAAACGACAATCCCGAATTTTAACGCGACGGGGAGCGTCATCGCCTTCCCCGGCTGGCTTGCCGCTGATCCGCGCTCGCGCGGTGAAGAAACAGAACTTCCGAAAGTAACTAAAGGCGAGCCGCTCACCCTGAAGGATATCGCAAACAAGGAGAAACAAACCGAGCCGCCGCCGCGTTACACCGAGGCGGGCCTCGTGAAAGAACTTGAGAAGCGAGAGATCGGCCGACCCTCCACCTACGCGACCATAATCTTCACTCTCCTGAAACGCGGCTACGTGGGAAAAATCGGGAGGGTCTTGAAACCCACCGATACCGGCGAAGTAGTGTCGGGTTTTCTCGAAAAACATTTCGGAAACTACATCAGCGACTCATTCACAGCAGAAATGGAGAACGACCTGGATGAAATAGCCGCTGGTGAGCGCGACTATGCGAAAACGCTTAATGAGTTCTACGCGCCCTTCTCAAAAGATGTAAAGGCGAAGGAAAAAATAGAGAAAGCGACCACGCTCGGCGAGGCAGAACCGCATTTCAAGTGTCCCCTCTGCGGGTCACCTATGATAGTAAAGCTCAGCCGGACCGGAAAATTCTTAAGCTGCAAACAATTCCCTGAATGCTTGGGCGCAAGAAAAGCGGATGGCACTATTACGGAAACGCCGAAAGAAATCGGCGAGAACTGCCCGGAATGTGGAACTAAAAGCAGAACCCCGCCTAAGGCGGGACAGACAGGGAAACTGGTAGAACGCGAGGGGCGTTTTGGAAAATTCATCGCCTGTTCCAACTATCCGAAATGCAGATATATCAAACCAACAACTAATAACCAACAACAAATAACCGGGGTGAAGTGTCCTAAAGATGGGGGTGAGATAACCGAAAGACGAGGACGATTCGGCCTATTCTATAGCTGTGTAAACTACCCGAAATGCAAATTCATAATAAAATCAAAGCCTACGGGAAACGTCTGTAAAACCTGCGGCGCGCTTATGATGGAGGGCACGAAGACCATCCCCGAACGTTGCTCAAATAAAGCTTGCCCGGATCACAATCCCCATAAAAATGTTGCGGAAACGATTAAAAAGGACGCTTAGCGCCCTTAAAAAGGAGTAAGGACTTCCGGACTAGTTTTGGTAATGGCAATAGTTTTCTCAAAATGGGCGCTTAAACTGCCGTCTTTGGTGGCATAGCTCTCATCGTCTAATTGTTTTATTTCCGGCGAGCCGGCGCTAATCATCGGTTCAATGGCAAGAACCATCCCGGGCTTTAACTCCATCCCTTTTCCTTTTTCTCCATAATTGTAAACAATAGGTTCCTCGTGTAATGAAAAACCAACGCCGTGGCCAGTTAAACCTCTTATCACTTTAAAGCAATGAGCTGACACGTATTGTTCAATCGCCCAACCAATGTCGCCTAAATGGTTGCCGGGCAAACAAACTTCTATCGCCTGCTCAAGGGCTCCTTTGACTGTCTTAATAAGCTCGGCTGCTTGACTGGAAATTTCCCCTATTCCTAAGGTTACCGCGCCATCGGTAAAATAACTTTTATAGTCAATACCGAAATCTATTTTTAAAATATCTCCGTCCTTCAAAATATAATCCGATGGCGGACCATGGACAATCTGATTATTCACCGAAGTGCAGATTGCCGCCGGATATGGCTGGAGAGCGCCGTTGGGTTTGTAACCAAGAAAGGACGGTTTGGCGCCGCACTCTTCAATCAGCTTCCGGGCGCGAGCGTCAAGCGATTTCAGACTAACGCCGGGCTTGGTTTCAGCGGCGAGCGTTTTAAGAACATAAATCAAAACCCCACCTGACTGCCGCAGCATCTCGAGATCATTTTTATTCTTCAAACAAACCATTACCGCAACTTAATTTTCTTCACAATTTGCCGGTGGACTTTATAAGGCAGGGGTTTACCGTCAATTTCAAAAATTTTAATGCCGATTTTTTTGGCTTTTTTTAAAATCGGAAAAGTCCGGTCGCGGTATTCTTTTAGACGGATTTTAATCACCGAGGCCTTGTCTAAAGTTCTGGTACGCATCGGTCCGCCGCAAAAAAGACAGCGCGGCGACGGATTGCCTCTCATCGCCGGCAGGCCACAAACCGAACAAACCCGCCGAATCTGATTCCGACCGGTTGAAACCGACGGCGGAATCAATAAATGAATAATAAAAATATTTTCCCTGCCAAAAAGTTTTAACAAAATTTCGAAAAGACCTTTTGTTTTTCTACCTACCCGCCTTCGTCTTGGCGAAGTCAAGGCGGGCGGGTCGCCAAAAGCCTCAAAAAGAGTCCGCGGTGAACCGCTGAAAACAGCGCTGTTGCCGGTTTTGGCAATTTTTAAAGCGGCGGCCCGGGAAATTTTAATAATCCAGGCAGGGGTCATCAGTTTACCGGTGTTAAAATTGACTTGCTCTCGTTTTAAAATCTTGTTCTTCTCCGCTTCCGGAGAATGAACTAATCGCTCAACATAACGGCCGGTGTCAAAATGAATAAAATCAAAATTCCGTTCCAAAAGTTCGGCTTGGGTACCTTTGCCTGCCCCCGGCGGCCCGTAAATTATGACTGCTTTTGCCATAATTTTATAAATTTTGGAGGTAATAAAATTTATCTAAAATAATGAGCGCCCCGCACCTTTAAAATATTCCCTCATATTCGCGAACAGTCAGTTGGGATTCAATTTGTTTCATAACTTCAAGAACCACTGCCACAACAATAAGTAAAGCCGTCCCGCCGATGGTAAGAATTTGGACGCCGGTGAAAATTTGGGTAATATTCGGCAGAATGGCAATGCTGCCCAAAAATAGCGCGCCAAAAAACGTTGTCCGGTGAACAACGCGGGCAATCACCTCGGCCGTGGACTGGCCGGGCCGAGTGCCGGGGATAAAGGCCCCGCTCCGTTGGAGATTTTTAGCGATTTCTTTGGGATCAAAGGTGACGGCGGTATAAAAATAAGCGAAAACCACGACGAGGGCAAAATAAATGACGCTATAAATAAAGATATTATTAAAGATATTGCTCACAATCTCATTAAGACGGATGGAAAGTGATTGGGAAAAGACCGAAGTCATCTGAGCTATAAACTGAGGGAAAAGAAGAATGGAAATGGCAAAAATAATGGGAATGACGCCGGCCTGATTCACTTTGAGCGGAAGATAAGTGGAAACGCCGCCGTAGAGTTTAATCCCCCGCACCTGCTTGGCATAAGAGATCGGAATCTTCCGCTCGCCCTCGTTCACAAAAACCACGCCGGCGATGACGAAAATGGCGAGAACGGCAAAAGCGACGTAAGTGGAAATAACCTCGGGGGTGTAAGTAGCAATCGCTGAAGTTATTACCTGGGGGATACTGCTGACAATGCCGGCAAAAATAATAAGAGAAATGCCGTTGCCGATTTTATATTCTGAAATGAGTTCACCGATCCACATAAGGAAAATACTCCCCGCCGTTATCACAATGACGTTAGCAAGAATATTTAGAAGCGATAAAGAAACTAAGACTTCTTGGGATACGAGCAGGTTAAGAAAGCCGTAGGCCTGGAGCGCCGCCAAGGGCACGGTAAGATAGCGGGAAGCGCGGTTGAATTTAGCTCTGCCGACCGGTCCCTCTTCATAATAGTAGCTCTTGAGTTTGGGCGAAACAATGGTGAGAAGCTGCATAATAATGGTCGCGGTAATATAAGGACCGAGGCCGAGCATCATAATGGAAAGGTTATCAAAACCGCCGCCGGCAAAGATATTAAGAAACCCAAAAAGTTGACTTGAAGAAAGAAACTCCTGGAGACGGGCAGGGTCAATACCAGGGATGGGAATAGCGGCAAAAAGTCGGAAAACAACCAACAAAAAAGCCACTATTAGGATTTTCTTGCGCAAATCCGGGATTTTGAAAATAAGAAGGAGTTTTTGCATATTTTTGACCTATTTGACCTATTGGACTTATTGGATACGGCCGCCGGCTTTTTCTATTTTCTCCCTTGCTTTCTGTGAAACCTCCAATCCTTTCAACTCAATCGATTTTCTAATCTCACCGCCGCCAAGAATTTTAATCCGCTGGCTAAGTTTTTTAATAACGCCCCTTTTAAGAAGAAATTCTTTATCAATAATAGTTTCACTGAAACGTTTATCTAACTCACCAACATTAATAACCAAGGGTTTGGGACGAATCGGTTTATTCTTGACACCGCGCAGTTTGGGTAATTTTTGAATGATATCACGTTCGGCCGGTCTAATACGATGGCCGGCTCTTGACCGTTGGCCTTTTTGACCACGGCCGGAATAAGTACCGCGCTTGCCGCCGCGACCAACTCTTTTTTTCTTTTTTCTTTTCAGATTAGATTGTAGTTGATGAAGTTGCATATAACTTGTTATAAGTTATTTGTTATCAGTTTTAAGTTTCTTCAACGCTTCCAGCGCCGCCATCGCATTGGTTAATTTGTTAGTGGTCCGGCCCATCTGCTTTGCCGAAACATCTCGGACGCCGGCTAGCTCTAACACTGCTCGCGCTCCGCCGCCGGCAATAAGACCATGACCGGGGCGGGCCGGCTTGAAACGAACTCTAGCTGCGCTGTACTTTGCGTCAACATCATGAGGAATAGTCCGACCATCCTTCAACGGCACAAAAACTAGGCACTTCTGGGCCTGACGGCGGGCTTTTGCTATTGCTGAAGCCACATCAAGACCTTTTGCGGTCACCACACCAACTCTTCCTTTGAGGTCGCCGATAACTACCGTCGCCCGAAAACTAAAACGCTTGCCGCCGGCGACGACGCGAGTTACCCGGCGCAAATCAATCACTTTATCCTGAAACTCGCTTGTTTTTTTTCCGGTTTTCGTTATTGTCATAATTTTAACCCTTTCTTCCTTGCCCCTTCAGCCACCGCCTTCACCCGACCATGATATTTATAAGCGCCTCGGTCAAAGACCGCTTCTTTAACGCCGGCCACTAACGCTCGCTCGGCAATAAGTTCACCAAGTTTTTCTGCCGCTCCAGATTTTTTCAAACGACCCTTAATCTCCTGTAAAGAAGCTGATGCTAAAGTTCGTTGAATATTATCGTCAATCAGCTGGGCGTAGGTCTGGCGGTTGCTCCGGAAGATCGAAAGGCGCGGCCTCGTCGCCGTGCCCCGTAACTTTGCCCGCACTCGCTTTTCTCGCCTCATTCTTATGACATTAAACACCTTTAAACTCTTTCTCATAAATTAATCACTTGGCGGTGGTCGTCGCCGCTTTCTTGCCGGCTTTCCGGCGGACTACTTCATTAATGTAGCGAATACCAGTACCTTTGTACGGCTCCGGTTTCTTAATTGACCGAATTTCAGCCGCGACCTGCCCGACTAAAGCTTTATCAAACCCCTTCGCGTGAACAATAGTATTTTTCTCCACCTCAATTGTTACGCCGGTCGGGATGTGGTAACGCACTGAATGGGAAAAACCGACATTGATTACAAGGTCATCCCCCTCTTTCGCCGCCCGGTATCCTACTCCTTCAAGAATGAGGGTCTTTTGAAAACCTTTAGCCAGACCTTCAATCGCATTTACCGAAAGCGAAGCAAGGGTTCCCCAATTACTCCGACTCTGTTTTGAATTCGAGATTAATTCAAACTTTAAAATACCGTCCTCTAGTGAAGGTTTTACCCCTTGAAGGATTGGCAATTTAATTTCACCTAGGTCGCTTTTAAAAATAAGCTCGTCTTCACTAACGGTTACTGTCACCCCCGCGGGGATTTTAATCAATTGTTTCCCGATTTTGCTCATTTTGAAAGCAGTATCTAGTATTTTAAATAGAAAATGAAGATAAGTCAACCAAAGCGCTGGTTCATATGATACTATCCACCCAAGGCGTTGAAAAAAGAAATAAAGGGCAGATATACTGGTTGCCGTATGAGACAATATACGGCTATGTCCTGCCGGGAGCGGTTTCCATCGCTCGTTCGGCTTTCTTGGCAGGCAATTTGAGCGAACGGGCGAAACAAAGGCTGCCGGCTGAGCTCAAAACCTCAGCCAGCGCCATAGCCA
>JAGUWR010000013.1 GCA_020062265.1 Minisyncoccota bacterium
AATTGGGAGTCAAAAAACATAAAATTTATAAACGGCGATGCTTTAAAAATTCTGCCGGCTTTAGTTAAAACCAAGGATATAACACTTAGTTCGCGATCGCGAACTAAGTGTTATAAAATTCTAGGAAATATTCCTTACTACATAACCGGTCGGCTTTTAAGAATTGTTGGCGATTTAGAACCAAAACCGGAATTAATTATATTAACCGTTCAAAAGGAGGTGGCAGAGCGGGTATGCGCCAAGCCGCCAAGCATGAATCTGTTAGCCGCCAGCGTCCAGTTCTGGGCCGAAGCGAAAATTATAGACCATATCTCAAAAAGAGATTTCCGACCCGTTCCGAAAGTTGATTCAGTTGTCATTAAATTAAGGCCCATAACATCTCTTTCGCGATCGCGGAAGAGGTGTTATGGGCTAAAAGAGAGGTACTATTGGCTTGTCAAGATTCTCTTCAAGCAACCCAGAAAAACAATTTTGAACAATCTCAAAAGCGGCTTAAAGCTTAAAAAAGAAGAGATTATAAAAAGACTTTCCTTATTAAAGGCCGATCCTGAAACGAGGCCGCAAAATTTAAACGTAGAAAACCTGAAAAAATTAGCGGAATTGTTGTATAATTAAGGATATGAAAAGAAAAATCTTGGCTTTTATAATAATCGCCGTTGGCATAGGCGGTTCTGTCCTGATAATTGGTCGTAATGTCAAACCGCAAGAAAATTACGACCAGGCACGGCTTTTGCCGAATTTAGAAAGCGGCGATCCGCGTTTAGGTTACGGGACGACCGAGAGAGAATTGAGACCAATATATCAACCGCCGGCTGGCAGTCAAACTCAAAGCAAGACCACAAACCTTACCCGCGCTTTAACCAAAACTTTCACTCAAGAAATTCAAAAAAGAAACCCGAACCAAATCTCATCAGATACGTTAACTCTGCCTTCTCAATTAATTTTTGAACGGCTTTTTACAGAACAATTAGACCAAGAATTTGAAATTTCTCAATTCAGCCTGGCAGACATTAAAATTTCCGAGGACCGCTCGCCGGCAAAAAAGACGCTTTATCTTTCAGAATTCCAAAAAATAACCGAAAAAAATTTCGGCGCTTTCAATAAGGATATTATTACAACTATAAACAATTTTATTAAAAAGGGCAATCCGAGCTTGCTCCAAGAGTACGTTTCAATCGCTTCGCGCCAGGTTGACGACTTTTATCAACTGGAAACGCCTTATGATTGGCGTTTACTCCACCTGCAGATTCTTAATTCTTGGCTGAAAAAGAAAACAATCTTCGGCGCCATCCTTAATCTCCAAGAAGACCCGATTAAGGCGGTAATCGCCATAGAACAATTAGGAAATCTTATTGAAGAAATTCAGGTTCTTCACAATACTCTGGAACAAGAAGCAGAAAAACTATCAACATAATTTATGAACGAAAATAAAACAAAAAATTTTATGAAAACGATAGGATTTTTGCTTATTGTCTCAATTCTTTTTAGCGGGGGTTTTGGGGGGTTTGAAGTTCATCAAACTCAAGCTCAATTTGTAGTAAAAGATTTTGCTGCTTTCTTTCAACGAATGGCCGCACTTTACCGCGACGTAAAAGAGAGTTGGCTTGGCGAAATACTTCTTATTGCCTTAGAAACAGCCAAAAAACGATTATTGGATATGCTGGTTGATGATATTATTAAATGGGTTCAAGAAGGCGATCTTACCGGAAGCGGCCAAGGTCAAAAATTTGTCGCTGATTGGAAAAAATACGCTGAAACCGCTGGCCAAGAGATAGTAGGGAATTTGGCCCAAGAATTGGAAGAGGGATTTTTGTGCAAGCCGATGCAATTCCAGGTTCAATTTGCGCTGCAGAACCGCCGCCCCTTCTCCCAAAGAGCCGCCTGTACTCTTGATATGATTGTGGAGAATGTTGACGCTTTTATGAAAAACTTTAACGAAGGTGGGTGGATTGCTTATCATGACGGCTGGGCGCCTCAAAATAATGTTCTGGGTACAACCATCATGCTCTATGATGAAGCGATTATCAGAGTTTTAAAAGGTAAAACAGCGGCCGCACAAGAAGCTCAAGCCAGCCAAGGATTTTTGGGAGTGAAAAAATGTCTGGAGTATACTGATAAATATGGTGATATCACGCCTGAAGGTTCTGTTTCTTTTGAAACTGTCGAGAAGTGGGTTAAAGAAGGAGATGATCTCGTTCAACAGTTGGGAATTAAATGCACTAAATCTGAAATCAGAACGCCCGGGGGAATAGTCGGCGCCGCCTTAGAAAAAGCCGTCGGCGTTGATTTTGATTTTATAATAAACGCCAAAGAATTGTCCCAATACGCGGCGGCAATAATAGACACTCTTATTAACCGGGTAATAAAAGAAGGTGTTAAGGCCGTGAAGAAAAGTGGTGACTATACTTCTGCTGAAAAAGAAGAAACAAGACGACGTTATGGACCAGCGATCAATGATTACATCGGGACGGTTCAGCAAAGAGACAATGAAAGAAAAAATGTTTTTCTAAACAGAGTTAAGGAAAGCATCAATCTGCTCAATCAAGCCAGCAGAACCCTAGGTAACGCAAGCGTCATTAATAACCAACTAATCGGGGTGTTGGAACAATTGATTGCCTGCCAAAATGCCACAAGCACAATAATAGACCCGAACGCAACTACTGCCCTTGACTACGCTTCATCAACAAAAATAACTATCAGCCAAGAAATAACTAAAGTGAATAATTTACTGACGGCATCAACCCGAATTAAAACAAATCTTGAAAATCCAAACTTTCCTCTCGCTGATATTAACTTGAACGAATTAGAAGAAGTTGAACGAAACGCTCATACCCTTCAACTAAGCTCCGAGACCTTACTCTCGGAAACCCAAGGTACCTTAAAAACCGCTCAACAAAATCTAAACAGATGCCAAAATCCCTAAATTCATCTAGTTAATGAGAGCTATTAGAAAAGTAATATTTCTCATATTGTTGACGTCCGTGCTTTTCTTTTGCGGTGCGGCACCGGCCCAGGCCAACTTTTGGAGTTTTATAGGCGACCTTTTCGGCTCGGCCTTAATCGGCGTCGGCGCCATAACTACTTACCCCATAATGCTGTTTGCGATAGTAATCGGTTATATTATGGCGACAGCCAGCACTCTTTTCCTTACTTTAAGCGGATTGCTAGTGGGCGTGGCTAATCATCTCCAAACTCTTATTTTCTCAAGCCAAAACGTCATTGTCACTTTAGGCTGGACCATTGTCAGGGATGTCGCCAACCTCGGTTTTGTTTTAGCAATCATCCTTATGGCTTTTACCACCGTCTTAAGATTAGAACAATACCGGGCTCAAAAAACATTGCCTAAACTTATCGGCGCCGCCATTCTTGTGAATTTCAGCCTGGAAATCGGTAAAATTATTATTAATTTCGCCCAAGTCCTCACTAATTTCTTTCTTGACAGAATAGCCGTTAACCCTTTAACCATTGGCACCACTCTTCTTGCCGCTTTTGGTCCCCAAAGATTTATAGAAGGATTAAACTTCTCCAGTTTTGGAGAAATTCTCACAGCGATGACCTCAGCGGCAATCGGTATGATAGTAAGTCCTTATTTCATCACAATGTTTAACCTCATTATGTCTTTTGTTATGTTAATTCTTGCTTTTATGCTTTTAATCCGCTTTCTCTATTTATCGGTTCTGATGATTGTTTCGCCTATAATATGGTTATTTTGGGTTATCCCCGGTCTGACCGGGCAATTTAATAAATGGTGGAATAAATTTCTGGAATGGGTTTTCTTCGCGCCGATAATGGCTTTCTTTTTATACCTCACTTATTACACTGCCCAGGGAATAGGCAAATTTACGCCTGAACCCGCAAAATTTGACAATGTCCTTAGCGGGCTAGCCGCAACTTTTAGTAATGTATTTTTCGCCGGCATTGAAGTTATAGTGCTGGGCGGAATGATGATAGCCGGGTTAATAATGGCGCAAAATATGAGCATCACCGGCGCCAAAGGGATGGCGACAATCGGTCAAAAATTAGGTAAGGGCGTAACAAAAGGAGTGGGGGCATGGACAGTAGGCGACGGAGCTCAAAAACTTGAACAATGGGGCGCCGGGGGAAAAGGCCTCGCAAAAACTTTTACCGCGCCGGCAAGATTACTAGGAAAGGGGTTGGGCGGCATTGCAACAGGCATAGAGCGGATTACCGGCACTAGACCAGGTGGACCGAAAGAACAACCACTTACTTTAATGGGATCTATTATACAAAGTACTAAAAAAGAATTTAAAAAGAAAAAAAGGCCAGCCAAGGAAGGTGAAATAATTGAGGAAAGTAAGGACAAAGGGGAACCAACTCCTCCGGGGCCAACTCCTCCGCCCGCTTCTCCTCCTCCGGGGACTTCTCCTTTAATAACTGAAAATATTGAAGAAGAATATTGAAGAAGAATTCAGAAAAATGCGCGATGAAGAAAGAAGAAGAAAGTCTCAATCTTAAACTTAAAAATGCTTCAACTAACTGAAAAGCAAATTTTAGATAAATATCAAACCCTACCGCCGAAGATCAAAGAGGCGCTGGAGTCAACCTCGTATTTTGAAAAAATCGAAAATATTGGAAAATGGTTTGATTTAAGCCGCGATGATGTTGATGTTTTAGAGACCACGGTCGGTTATATCTTCCTTGGTTTCCTACCACCCCAAAATTTATTCAAAGAAACAAACGATTACCTCGAAGCTGAAGAAAAAATAGTTGTTGAAGTTATCCGTGAAATAAACCGAAGGGTTTTATTTCCCTCCCACGAAGAATTAGAAAAACTCTATCGGCTTTCAACTCATATTGAGGAAACGGTAAAAATTGAAGAAATCAAAAAAATTATACCATCAGCGCCACCAGAAAAAGGAGAAGAGAAAAAAGTTGCACCGCTACCGGAAATCAAAATACCCCCTAAGTCGCCGGAACAAAAAGTTGAAATTAAAAAAGGAGGACCTCTTATTCTCCACGAAGAAAAACCAATTGGAGAAGAAAAAATAAAAGCGCCGCCAAAGCCGTTCTCTTTTCCGTTCCGGGTTTTTGCGGCAAAATCAAAAACCGAAGCACCGCCGCCGGTACGAGCCAAAATTGAAGGATTTGGGGGACAGCCGCCGGCCGAAAAAAAGAAACCGACCGTGTTCAAGAAAGAACCGCAAAAAATCGTCCACTACAGCGAACTGCGTACCCCGCTTGAGCCGTTTGGGGCGCCGCCAGAGTCAACAAAACAAGAAGAAGTTATTAATCTGGAAATATTTCAAACAACTGACAATGACCATGATAAAAACCATGACAATGGCGGTGACGACAACAAGAAGCAAGCGCCGACGTCAAGCCCGCCAAAGTTGGAAGGGAACATCGTAGATCTACGATAACATAGGTTAGACATGTCTACTTTTCAGGTGCCGCAATTCATAGAAACCAAACCGAAAATAATCGGTCCGCTCACTCTTCAGCAGTTTTTATACGTTGCCGCTGCCGGCGGTTTAAGTTTTATCGCTTTCTCGGTTTTTAGCGTTTTTCTCGCTTTCGTATTAACAATCATTTTCGGCGCGATCGGTCTAGCTCTTGCCTTCGTTAAAATAAACGGCCAGTTGTTACCAAAAATCTTTATCTCAGCTCTTAATTACTGGTTCCAGCCCCGCCTCTATACCTGGCAACGGATTATCCAGGAGAAAACTATTGAAACGCCGGAAGAAAATATTCTTAAGATAAGACGGAATATAAGTTTGCAAGAAAAACTTAAGGATTTTGCTCAAAAAATTACCACCGGCAAATTACTGACTTTTGAAAAGAGAGCTAAATCCCAAACTAAGGAACACTACCAAATCGTGAAGAGAATAACCGGCGAACAAGAGATGGCAAAACGAATAGATTATCTATAGTAATTGGGTATTGAATAATTAAGTAATTCAAAATTATGGAAGAGGTTTTATTATCTTGATAAAAACAGGTTTAATTACAATGCCAGAGGCTCTTTATTAGAAAGCTTATATTGGTTAGAATTAATGGAGGAGAGAGGCAGAAACAAAAAAATAAACCCAATTACTTAATTGCCTAATTACTAAATTTCTATGGAACCGACGGCGCCAACCCAAAAATTTATTGAGATTAAAGAAATCCGCGACGGAGTGGTTTGTCTTAAGAACGGGAAGTTGAGGAAAATCCTTATTGTCAGCGGCGTTAACTTTGACCTCAAATCCGAAGAAGAACAAACCTTGATTCTTAACAGTTTCCAAAATTTTCTGAACGGTCTTGATTTTTCAACCCAGTTTTTCATCCATTCCCGGAAAGTGAACATTGAACGCTACCTGGAATTGATTACGGCCAGAAAAGCCGAGGAACCGAACAAACTGCTTAAGGTCCAAATTGAGGAATACGCCGAATTTATAAAGTCCTTTGTTGAACAAAACGCCATTATCACCAAAACCTTCTTTGCCGTCGTGCCTTTTGATCCGATAATTATTCCCGACCAGACCGCCGGTTTGTTAAGTATGTTTAAAAAATCAAAACCAACAACCGGCCAACCGCCCAAAGAAGAGTTAAGCGACCAGAAAAATCTTCAACAATTAAACCAGCGGGTTGACCAGGTTGTAAACGGCTTAACCGAAATCGGCTTGCGGGCCGTTCCGCTTGATGACAAGGCCTTGACTGAACTTTTCTATAATCTTTATAACCCGCGACTGGTTGAAAAGAGAGGTTTGGAAATTAGTAAATAGTGATTAGGAAATAGTAATATGAAAATCAAAATACCTCAAACTTACGAACCTTCTGCCCAGGACGTTATGAACGTAATCGCGCCGGCCGGCTTGGAAATAAGTTCAAACTACCTCAAGCTCGGCGACTATTACGTAAAAACATTTTTTATCTTTACTTTCCCCCGTTATCTTGCCAGCGGCTGGTTCTCGCCGATTATAAATCTGCCGGAAATGATGGATATTTCTATTTTCGTCCACCCGATGGATTCTGCTTTGGCTCTTAAAAATCTCCGCAAACGGGTAGCTCAAGTGGAAGCGGAAATTATGGAAA
>JAGUWR010000020.1 GCA_020062265.1 Minisyncoccota bacterium
GCTTTTGGCGACCCCCGTCAGCCCCAATGGGGAATTTTTGATTTAATTGACAAAGTTTGGCGGCCCCTGCCGGCCGGGATACTAAACGCGGTCTGGGGAGCCGACGTTAACGAACTTATAACAATAACAAGCGGTGATACCGGAACTAATCTATCGCGATTAGATTTGAGTAAAAACCCCCCAGAAAGAAAAATTATTGTTAAGGACTTTCGCTTAAAAGACATTGATTTAGTTTACTTTGGCGGCGATAACTTATTAATTGCTGAAAAACCGTCAATTACTTATAAAAGCAGAGTTTGGTTATTTAATTTAAAAAATTTCGCCATTCAAGAATTTTTAAACTCTGATTGGGGATTGATGATAAAAAAATCTGCCGTTAATAATAAACCTCTGCTTTTTAGGTCTTCGTTGGGCTCTAATCTTTTGATTTTTAATGACGAATTTAAGCAAGTGGACACGCCTTTTCTTGACACCCTGCCGTTAAAATGCGGCGCCGCCGAAGACCAAATTTTTTGTTTTCTTCCCGATCTCAATTCTTTGGAAACCGACAGCTTTCCCGCTAAATTATTAGACGGCTATCTGACAGGAAAAGTGTACACAATTGATAGTTTGATAATTATTGAATTTGATCTGCTTTCCCGGGAAATAAAAAAAATAAGTTCGCCGTGGATAAATACATTTGACGCGCCGTTTGATGCTTTAAATCCTCAATATCTTGACGGTTCAATTTATTTCATCAACCGCTACGATAACTTTCTATACGAGCTAAAGCTTTAAAAAGTCAATCTCTAAAAGCCTGTCTCTAATCTCTAAATCCTAATTTCTAAACAATTTTAAAATTGTTTAGAAATTAGAGATTAGGATTTAGAGATTAACTGTTGCTGTTGATGCGTTTAATCGCCACTCTTCGTTCTCTGCCTTCGCCGATGCTCTCGGTGGTCAGGTCGGGGTGAGTAGTAATCTCCACGTGAATAAGCCGCCGTTCATAAGCGTTCATTGGCGGCAACTCAATCGGTGTCCCGGTAGTGAGGGCTTTACGGGCGGCCGCCCGAGCCAGTTCAATAATCAGCCGTTCCCGCTCTTTCCGATAGTAGTTAAGGTCAACCACCACTGAATCTTCGCCTTCCCGGCGAGCAATCAGGTTAATTAAGCAATCAAGAGCCGAAAGAATGGCCGGCGTTTGTTTCCTTACCGCTTCGTCTTCAATGATGAGTGAAATTTTGCGGTGTTCCTGGTCATGGGTTATTCTCGCCTCGTCAAAACCCATAGAATCAAGCAGTGTTTTTAGTTTTTGAACTACTTTCTCCATATTTTTCTTCTATTGGGGGCGTTCTTCTATTTATAAAAACCTGCTGGCCGATGGAAAAGACAACCGATATTGTCCAGTAAAGAGCCAGGGCTGATGGAAGGGTGGAAAGAATAATAACAGTTAACCCCGGCCCCAGCCATAACATCATTTTACCGGCCGAAGCAAAAGGATTGGTTGATTTCCCGTCTTTTTGCGATGGTAAAGAAATTTTGATCTGAAAATACTGAAGAGTAGCGGCGACAACAGTCAGGGCTAAATTCTTTTCTCCCAAATTAATTAATCCCAAAAAAAATAAATTGTCAAAAGCGCTGTTAGTGAGTCCTTTAATAAAAACCTGGTAAATGGCGATTAAAATCGGCAATTGAACAATGAGAAGAAAAAAACCGGAAAAAGGATTAAAGTTGTGCTTTCGATAAAGAGCAAGGAGTTCTTTGGCTTGTTTTTCTTTATTATCTTTATGGTCAAGTTGGATTTTTTTGATATGGGGCTGAAGACGCTGCATCACCGCCTGGTCTTTAGCCCCTTTATAGAAAATGGGGAAAAGAACAACTCTTACTACCAGGGTAAGAATTATTATCGCCAGGCCAAGGTCATGGAAAGCGAAATTCTGATAAATAAAAATAAGGGCGGTTAAAATTGGCTGGTATAAGTAGGTATTAAAAAGTTCAGACATAGTTTAGTAATTAGTAATTAATAATTTATTAAACACTTCGTTTTTCAATTCTTGATAGTTCATTTTTGTCGCTTCCGGTTTTACGATAATAAAATAATCAAACTTTGAATCTTTAACAATCGGTTTCATAATCGCCCGGATTCGCCTCTTTAAAAAGTTGCGGACAACGGCTTTTTTAGAAACTTTAGCGCTAACAGCAATTAATAAGAGGGGTTTATCACGAGAATTTCTTGATTTTGTTTTAATCGCTAGCCCGGTCATGGCGTGAGGCGCTGCCGCCCTTTTCTTCGCCGGCGGCGGAGAATTGCCCGGCCGCCGGGCCTTCTCTTTCTTCGAAGAAAACCGTGAGTTCTTTTTCTTTTTTTCTTTTTGGGTTGGTATGTCCGTTTAGGCATAGTATAAAGGATTCGCTAATAAGGATTCGCATTATTAGCGATTACTCTCCACAGCTTCTCCACAATTAAAACACATAACTGCTTTGTATTCAATGTTGCAACATTTTAAAATATGCCTAATATTAGAAACGATAGCAATATCAACATTATGAACCTTAAAGAAGTTTGGCAAACAGTGTTGGGGGAAATCGAGATTCAAATCTCGCGACCAAATTTTCTTACCTGGTTAAAAGGAAGTGAACTTATTGAACAAAACAAAAAAGAGGGCGTCGTCTTGGTCAGCCTCCCTAATCAATTTGCCAGAGAATGGGTTAAAAATCGCTATCATAAACTCATTCTTGGCTCACTCCGACAGATAGACAGCTCAATTCGTCGCGTTGATTACGTGGTGGTAAACAGCCAAAGTAATCCCGAGTTTGGAAAAATAAGTAAAAAAAGCGGAGCAACAATGACTCAATTTTCTGCTCAACAATCTCTTATGGAACTGAAAATTGATCCCAAAACCAATCTTAACCCCAATTATAAACTTGAAACGTTTGTTGTTGGATCTTCCAATGAACTCGCTTGCGCTGCTGTAAATGCGGTTATTAAAGAAATTGGCCGGAAATACAACCCGCTCTTTATCTACGGCGGCGTTGGTCTCGGTAAGACCCATTTACTTCAAGCCGCCGGTAATAAAATTTTGGAGAATTATAAAAATAAGACCCGAGTCCTCTACGTCACTTCGGAAAAATTCATAAATGACGTGGTCACGGCAATCCGCAACAAAAGAATGGAGGATGTAAAACAAAAATACCGCAATATTGATGTTCTAATAATCGACGACATCCAATTCATCGGCGGCAAACCGGCCACCGAACTTGAGTTTTTTTATACTTTTAATGTTCTCTACGAAAACCAAAAACAAATAATCATGTCCTCGGACAGACCGCCAGCGGCAATTCCCACTCTTGAGGAACGGCTTCGTTCACGTTTTGAAGGCGGAATGATTGCCGATATTGGTTATCCCGACTACGAAATGCGTCTGGCTATTCTTAAAACAAAAGCCCAGCAACGAGGGTGGATTCCGGATGAAAAAGTTTTAGAGTTAATCGCTGTTAAAGTTCAAAAAAACGTAAGAGAACTTGAAGGTGTTCTTAATAAAGTAATGTTTTATCAACAGTATAAGGACGAGGGGTTGGATTTAAAAAAGATTGAAAACATTGTTAACGAAACGGTTCAAATATCGTCAAAAAATATTACCGCTAACGACGTTATCGGGGCCGTAAGCGAATTTTTTGAAATTTCATTAGACGATATTGTTATCCGGAGCAGAAAACAAAGCGTGGTTGAACCCCGTCAAATCACGATGTATCTCCTCCGGGAAATCCTAAAAATGTCTTATCCCAATATTGGCGAAAAATTGGGCAGACGCGATCATACTACCGTCATTCATGCTTGTGAAAAAATCAACAATGAAGTCACAACTAATCCAGTGTTTAACCAAAAAATCATCTTGATAAAAGAACAGATTTTCAA
>JAGUWR010000025.1 GCA_020062265.1 Minisyncoccota bacterium
AAAGAAGAATGTTACGAAAATGATTATCTAAAATCCGGCTTGTGCCGGATTTTAGATTGGTAGAATTAGAAGGATTGTGCTATGATTTTGTATAAAATTTGCCAGCGTAGCTCAATTGGCAGAGCAACACTTTTGTAAAGTGAAGGTTGTCGGTTCAAGTCCGACCGCTGGCTCTGGCAAATTTACAAAATCGGGATAAACAGAAGGTCCTCGGTTCAAATCTGAGAGGCGGCTTTGTATAATTAAGGTATGCCAGAGTAGTTCAGTGGTAGAACAAACGCATGGTAAGCGTTAGGTCGGGAGTTCGATTCTCCCCTCTGGCTCCAAAATTTGATTTTCGGGAATTTTTCTGACTTTTTTGTGGGTGGCGCCGAGCGCCGTCCATTCATTTTGCGGCTCGCCAAACAGAGGTTCGGATTTTTTGTATTTGCAGCTTTTCAAAACAAGTTATCGCCGGTACAATTTATTGTATCTTATCTAGAAAAGTCGGCGCCGGTCAAAATAGCTCTGGAGTTCAGAATTGGGTGGCATTATACAAAGAATTTGATTTTCAAAGCAAAAAGTTGTAAGTTGTAAGTTATTCGTTATGTAAGAATGGCCCAAGGTAAATTCAGCGAAAACTTAATTAGGTTAAAGTGTTCTGATTGCAGTCGGGTGAATTATTTCGCGCACAAAAATAAGAAAACAGTGGAAAGAAAACTGGAATTCAAAAAATTCTGCCGCTGGTGCCGGAAACGCACCATTCATAAAGAAGGGAAAAAGTAATTATAGTATATGACTGCAAAAGCGTTTTTAACAAAATATGGGGGTATGGTGAAATTGGTATCACGACTCTCTCCAAAAGAGTTGTTCTAGGTTCAAGTCCTAGTACCCCCGCTTAAGAGTTTAAAATCTCAATATCTTTCTCAAACTTATTCGCCTTACTCACCACTGGTTCGCCGTAGACAAATCGATAGGTATACCAGCGGCCGCCGGCATAGTAACGGGCGGCGGCGCAGCGTTCAAGAAGCGTCTGCCTTTGACTCGGAATTTGTTCGCTGTAGTTCTTGCATGCTGATGATTCCATCGCGTCTTTAAGATAGAGAGCGGTGCCCACGAAAGCATCGGCATTGTTCCAGGGCGAGGGGGTATTGTTCCCGGTAACACCGGCAATTTTTTTTTCGTATATTTTCCAAGTTGAGGGGATGAACTGAGCCGGTCCCATCGCGCCGCCGTAAGTGCCGTCCTGGTTGGGGCAGGAGACGACGATCGGTTCAGGCGGTTGTGAGTCGTTCTTTTTAAGATTGTCGAGGATTTCCAGAAAGACGGGGATTTCCCTCGGGTTCATGGCGGTCGTGCCGCCGCGCATGATCTGGTTGTAAACGCAGCGTCCTACATTTTGCCCGAATAGAGATTCTCGATCAAGAACAGCCAAAATAAGAGTCGCCCGGACGCCGGTTGCCCGTTCGGCGTGGCGGGCGTATTCGTAGGCCTGTTCAAAACTCAATTCGCCGCCCCCTAAAAGACGGAAAATTCTTTTTCTGATTTCGGCAGCGGTCTCACGGGTCTTTTGAAGAAGTTTTTGATATTCTGATTCCTTGCCCTGGGTTACTTTGAGAATGTTTGACTTCTCGCCCTGGACGCCTTGAACTTTTTGTTTTTGGACTTGCTGGTAGTTTTTAAGATTTTCCGCGTCTTCATGCTGGAGGGACAGCTCCTGTTTTTGCTCTAACAGGCGATTGCGGAGATTTACCACTTCATTTAAGGCAACCCGCAAATTTTCTTGGACCAAGAGTAAATCATTAATGTTTCCGAAGAAATCCGAGAGGCGGTTGTTGGCGATGATAATTTCAATCAAACTCTGGCGGTCCGCTTCATAAAGAGTGCGAATCGCTTCGGTAAGAGATTTTTTGTGATTTTCAATTTTATTTTCAGTATCGTCTATTTTACCTTGGGTAATTTTTATTTCCCGGTCGAGCTGCTGGATGTTCAAATTGACGGCTTTGATGCGGAGGTTGAGTTTGTTAATTTCGGCTTCGAGACGCTGAATTTCGCTTTTGAGCGTATTGCCCTGTTTGCGATATTCGGTAATAGTTTTTTCAAGTTCTAAACTTTGTTTTTCAAGGTCTATTAGTTGTTGCTCAAGAGCCAGCCGTTCTTCCCCGGGCGAGCTTCCGTTGGAGTTTTCGGTAGTCGGCGCTTGAGCGAAGCCGATGGCAAAAGCGGCCAGAAGCATTACTAAGAGAAATGAAACAGTACTCAACCATTTTTTTCTCAAAACAAAGTAATGTTCATAGGCGAGGTTGATCTGCCGGCTGCCCGCGCGGCTAATGTCGCACGTTTTATCCAGTTTCGGTTCTCGGAGCTTCATCCCCCACACAACAAGGATTGCCAAACAAAGGTAATCACTTGTTTTTATTTGTTATTCTGATGACCTTTTTATTTATTCTTTTCAGATTCATCTTCGGTAGCCGCTTCCGGAGCGGCTGGTTCAGCGACTGGCGGCGGTGGTACAACCGCCTCTTCAACTTTGCTTGGTTCGACCACTGTCGCGATTACCGTTTCCGGGTCGGCAATAATCTTAACACCTTTGGGCGTTTTTAAATCCTTAAGATGGATACTCTGATGGATGGTCTCAAGAATTTCTAGGTTCACTTTTAATTTTGGGGGCATATCTTGCGGTAGCGCTTCGACTTCGAGTTCGTTTACCGCTTTTATAAGAACCCCGCCGGCTTTAACAGCCGGTGATTGACCGGTGAATTCAACCGGTACTTCAGCTTTAATTTTTTCATCCATTTTTACTTGGTGAAAATCAATAGCGAGAAATTCACCCGAAATCGGGTGACGTTGGATAT
>JAGUWR010000030.1 GCA_020062265.1 Minisyncoccota bacterium
AACGATGGCGGCGGTTCAATTCATTCGGTCGTCAATAACCCGCCAAAAAAATCAATCAATTTAATTAAACAGAAAATCCTAAATCCTAAATCCTAAATACTAAACAATATGCCAACTGAAATAAAAAAACGAGAAAGCGAGAGCATTAATTCTTTTCTCTATCGTTTTAACAAAAAAATTCAGCAAAGCGGTATGTTTAAAGAAGCAAAGAAAAGGCGATTCCGAAACCGTCCCGTTAACCGGGGCCAACGCCGTCTCTCGGCTGTTTACCGCGCCCGGAAAGACAAAGAGATTAAAACTTTAAAAAAGTACGCCCAGTACCAGTAGTAGAACTGCGATTGCAACTTATGGGATTAACTCACGGTGAAGCAAAAGCTCTACTGTCCCCCAAAGCAAGACACAAACTCCGCGTCTTTCTTGAGGTTTATCTCGTCAATGGCCCCCAAATAAGGCGGCTTAACAGAATATTTCGGGGCAAAGATAAGGCGACAAACGTTTTGGCTTTTCCTTCAGACGGTTTCCCCGGGCCGGATACTCAACTTCATTTTCTCGGTGAAATCTACCTCTGCCCAAACTACATCCGTCGTCACGGCGAAGATACCCGCCGTCTTGCCATCCACGGCTTTCTCCATCTTTTGGGGTATACACACAAAAAAAGGAGTGATAGGATAAAAATGGAGGATTTAGAGGATAAAATTTTAGTATGGGTCAGTTAATAACGGCGTTAGACATCGGCTCGGCCAACATTAAAGGGCTCGTTGTAGAGCTGCGCAAAGACAGTGCCTTTTCCGTCATTACTGTTTTTCAGCAGCCGTCAGCCGGTTTGCGTCGAGGAGTAATTGTTGATGTTGAAGAAGTAACGTCCGTCCTCCGCTCTCTCATTGTTGATCTCCAAAAAATTTCAAAAAAAGCGGTTCAAAATATTTTTGTAAATCTAAATAGCGACCAGGTAAAGCCGCGGCTTTCGCGGGGCACGGCGGCGGTCGCCCGAGCCGACCAGGAAATTCAACAGGATGACGTTGAACGCGCCGTCCAGGCTTCCCGGGCGGTCAAGGTTTCGGCCAATTCTCTTATTCTTCACAATATAACGCGCGAATTTATTGTTGATGACGTTGGCGGTATTCCCGATCCGGTCGGGATGATAGGGAGTCGGGTGGAGACAAATACGCTCGTTATTGAGGCCTTTGCCCCCCATTTTTATACTCTCACCAGAGCCATAGAACGGGTAGGCGGGAGAGTTTCCGGCGTGGTTTTTAGCCCTCTCGCCGCCGCTCGAGCGGTTCTTTCCAAACGCCAAAGAGAGCTTGGTGTTTTAATGATTGATTTTGGTTTCGGTACGACTTCGATTGCGGTTTATGAAGAGAACAAAGTCCTTCATGCTAAGAGTTTGCCGGTTGGTTCAACGTATCTGACTAATGACATAGCGATCGGTCTTCGAGCGCCGGTTGAAGCGGCGGAAAAACTTAAACTTACCTATGGTTACGCCGTTTCCAAAGACGTATCGAGGCGCGAGGTAATCAATCTTCAAGAAATCGATTCATCGTTGAGAGTAGAGATCTCCCGCCGGTTTTTGGCCGAGGTAATTGAGGTGCGACTTGCGGAAATTTTAGGTCTGATTAATAATGAGTTAAAAGCACTTGGTCATATTGAATTGCCGGCCGGAGTAGTGATGGTTGGCGGAGGAGTGAAACTGAAAGGTCTGGTTGATTTAGTGCGGCAGGAGTTGAAACTGACGGTTCAGATGGGGTTGCCGGACTTGAGCCGTTTCGAAATCGCTAACCCGACTAATCACGAACTCCTTGACGATCCCTCTTTCGCTACCGCCGTTGGTTTGGTGCTTTGGGGTGCCGAGCGGGTCGGGAGTAAACCGGGCAGCAGCATTATTGATTTTTTCAAAAATCTTTTTCCGTAAAAAATAATGAAAAGGCGCGCTAAAAAAAAATTAAAAATTTCAAAGCCAATCCACTGTCCCAAGGTCGGTCATGCGGCGATTAAAGTGGTTGGGGTGGGCGGCGGCGGAGGCAACGCTATTACCAGAATGATGAGTGCCGTCAAGCTGCGAGGCGTTGAGTTCATCGCCATAAACACCGATGCTCAAGATCTTAATTATGTCCGGGCCCACCGCAAGCTTTACATCGGCCGCGCCCTTACCAAAGGTCTCGGCGCCGGGATGAATCCGGAAATCGGCAAGCAAGCGGTTGAGGAAAATCGTTCGGAGATCGCCGAAGCGCTTGAAAAAACAGATATCGTTTTTATAACCGCTGGTTTTGGCGGCGGCACCGGTACCGGCGGCGGCCCTATTATCGCTGAGATTGCCAGAGAGAAGGGGATTCTTACCGTCGGCATCATTACCAAACCGTTTACTTTCGAAGGCGCTCAGAGAATGAATATTGCTCAAGAAGGAATCGCCCGTTTCAAGGATAAAGTTGACGCGCTCGTCGTTATCCCCAACGACCGCATCTTTAATATTATTGATAAAAATACCTCTCTCACTCGCGCCTTCAGTTATATTGATGATGTTCTTAAGAATGCGGTTCAGGCCGTTGCCGACATTATCAACACGCCGGGCATTATTAACGTTGATTTTGCCGACATAAAAACTATTATGAAAGACGCCGGTACCGCTTTGGTAGGCATTGGCATGGCGGCTGGTCCGGAGCGGGGGGTCAAAGCAGTCAATTTAGCAGTTAATTCGCCGCTCTTGGAAGTTTCAATTGAGGGCGCGAAGGGCGTTCTTTTCAGCGTTGCCGGCGGTCGTGATCTGAAAATGATTGAAGTTAACGAGGTAGCAAAAGCCATCGCCGAAAATCTTGATGCTAACGCAAAAGTAATCTTCGGCGCCTATCACGACCACGCCATTAAAGATAAACAAATTAAGGTAACGGTAATTGCCACCGGGTTTAACGGGTTGATGACCCAGCGTCTTCAAACACCCAATCTTTTTCTCGAACAGATTTTTAAAAGTAAAGATAAAGAAGGGAACGGAGACGAACTTAAGGTTGTCGATGATAAATCAGCCCCACCAAAAGAAGACGTTTTGGGAGTACCGGCTTTCCTCAGAAAGCGCAAGAGATAATTCTTCTCGATGAGTTCAGAAAAAGTTCGAAAACTGTTTCTCAGATTCTTTGAGGAAAGAGGACACAAAGTAGCGCTTTCGTATTCTCTTATCCCCGACGACCCTTCGGTGCTCCTCACCACCGCCGGGATGCAGCAATTCAAACGTTATTTCACCGGCGAGCTTGACCCGTTGAAAGATTTTGGCAGTAAAAACACCGTTTCAATACAGAAATGTTTTCGAACTTCTGACATTGACGAGGTGGGTGACGAGTCGCATCTTACCTTTTTTGAGATGCTTGGCCATTTCTCATTCGGTGAATATTTCAAAAAAGAAACGATTGAGTGGACGTTTGAGCTTCTAACGAAGACATTCGGCATCAACCCGGAAAGGATTTCGGCGACGGTTTTTGAAGGAGACACTGACGTTCCCTTTGATAAAGAATCTTTTGGGGAGTGGAGCAAACTTTTGCCAAAAGAGCGGATTGGAAAAGGATCGCGGGCGGCGGGTAACTTTTGGGGACCGGCCGGCATCGAGGGACCGTGCGGCGCTTGCAATGAGGTTTATGTGGACGGGGTTGAAGTTGCCACCTTGGTCTTTATGGAATACTATTGTCATTCTGACCGGAAGCTTAAACAGCTGGTTCAAAAAGGGGTTGATGTGGGTTGGGGTTTTGAACGACTGGTAGCCATCCTCCAAGGAACAAGGAATGTTTTTGAAATTGACCTTCTCCAGCCAATTGTTTCTAAAATCCGGGAACGAGTGCCTCAACTTAATGAAAAAAATCAAAGAATTTTTACCGACCATATTCGGGCCGGAGTATTTTTAGCGGCTGACGGTTTGCGGCCGAGTAATAAAGAAGCCGGTTATATCTTAAGGAGGCATCTCCGCCGCCTCCTGGCCTACCAAATTAAATATGATGTGCATTCTGATATTTTCCCGACCGTGGTAAAAATAATCACGGAAAAATACAAAAGTTTTTATCCGGAACTAAAAAAAGAAAAAGAAATTCTTAAGGTCTTTGAAGATGAACGTTTCCGCTTCCAGAAAACCCTGTGTCAGGGGATTTTGGAAATTGAACGCTGCCATTCAAGAAATGAAAAAATTGATGCCCAAAAAGCTTTCTACCTTTATGAAACATTTGGTCTACACTTTGAACTTATTAAAGAATTGGCGCCGAAAAATTTAATAGAAGATTTGAAAAAAGAGGATTTTGACAAAGAATTTGAAAAACATCAG
This sequence comes from Minisyncoccota bacterium, assembly GCA_020062265.1. Lineage (GTDB taxonomy): Bacteria > Patescibacteriota > Minisyncoccia > UBA6257 > GWB1-50-10 > JAGUWR01. Next base: position 4,295 of record JAGUWR010000030.1, read on the forward strand.
GAGATTTCTAAAGCCGGCGCCGAAAAAAAATTCGGCGGTCACGGTCTTATTTTAGATACCGGCGAACTTAAAGCCGGCAATCCGGAGGAGCTTAAAAAAGTTACCCGGCTTCATACTGCCACTCATCTTCTCCATCAGGCGCTTCGCGACGTCCTCGGCGATTCAGCCCGACAGATGGGATCTGATGTCAATGCCGAACGCACCCGTTTTGATTTCACCTTTCCGCGCAAACTGACGCCGGAAGAGATTAAAAAAATAGAAAACATTATTAATCAAAAAATATCCGAAGATTTACCGGTTTCGTTCAAAGAGCTACCCAAAGAGGAAGCCGAGAAAACCGGTGCCTTGCATTTTTTTAAACTTAAGTATCCCGAGCAAGTGAAAATTTATTTTATTGGCGATTCTTTTGAGACCGCCTACAGCCGGGAATTCTGCGGTGGTCCCCATGTGACGCACACGGGCGAGATAGGTGAATTCAAAATTATAAAAGAAGAAGCAGTTGCAGCTGGAGTAAGACGCATCCGAGCGGCATCCTTTATGTTGAAGTAATGTTACTAAGTATGAAAAGACGCGGCATCGCTATTTTAATTTTTATCATTGTTGTTTCGATTACGGCCGGTGTTTTTGTTCACCAGCCGTTTTGGCAAAAAATTAACGGTTTCCGTCCTTGGAGTTTGGGCCTTGATTTAGCGGGCGGCAGCTATCTTGTTTATAAAATTGATCTCAGCCAAGTTGATGCTTTAGACCAAGACGCGGCGGTAAAAGGCCTCCGCGACGTTATTGAGCGGCGGGTCAATCTTTTCGGCGTGAGTGAGCCGCGGGTTTACACCGAGACGGCCGCTGACGAGAAGCGGCTCATTGTCGAGCTTGCCGGCGTAAAGGAAATAAGTGCGGCGATCCGAATTATAGGTGAAACCCCTTTTCTTGATTTCCGGGAGGTTACTGAGGATTCTTTTATACCGACCGCTCTTAACGGCCGCTATGTGAAGAACGCTCGGGTTGATTTTGATTCTATTACCCGCCAGTCGGTCGTGGCCCTTGAATTTACTGCCGAAGGCGCTGAAATTTTCGAAGAGCTAACCGAACAAAACATCGGTCGGCCGATTGCGATTTTCCTTGATAACCAGCTGATTGAAATGCCGGTGGTCAGAGAGAAGATTAGCGGCGGCCGGGCCCAGATTACCGGAAATTTCACTCTTGATTCGGCGCGCGAGCTTGTGCAGCGGTTCAATGCCGGTGCCCTCCCGGCGCCGATTACCCTCGTCAACCAGCAGACCGTGAGCGCCGAGCTTGGCGAGGATTCGCTTGATCGGGCGATTCAAGCCGGGGCAATCGGTACGCTCGCCATAATGCTTTTTATGATTGCTTACTATCGCGGCTTCGGCCTCTTTGCTTTTTTTGCTCTGTTGATGTATATGGCTCTGACCCTGGCGGTTTTTAAAATTATTCCCATTACTCTCACCCTGGCCGGTATTGCTGGTTTTATTCTGTCGATAGGTATGGCGGTTGACGCCAACATTCTTGTTTTTGAACGGACACGGGAAGAACTTAAAAAAGGACTTCCCAGAACGGCGGCGGTCGAGGAAGGTTTCCGCCGCGCCTGGACGTCAATCCGCGATTCCAATATCACCACTCTCATTACCTCGCTCATTTTGTATTATTTCACCTCAAGCTTTGTTCGCGGTTTTGCTCTGGCTCTGGCCATCGGTGTTCTGGTGAGTATGTTTAGCGCCATTACCATTACCAGAACGATGCTTAGGGTTTTTTTAGCAAAGACAAAACAAAATGATTGACGTTATCGGCAAAAGAAAAATTTATCTTGGCATCTCATCGGTTTTGGTTTTGGTAAGCTTGATTTTAATTTTATCTTTCGGTTTGCGGCAGGGGATTGATCTCCGGGGCGGTACCGAATGGCGGCTTGAAGTTCCTTCAGTAACCGGAGAAGAACTTCAGACGGCGCTTATAGAAATTAGCGGGTTAACGAGCATAGGTGTTAAGCGAATTGGTGACGAGCCGGTCCTTCATCTGCCGCCGATTGATGAGGAAACTCACCAGTATTATTTGGATGAACTCCGAGCGCGCTTCGGCGAAATTAACGAGATGAGTTTTTCCAGCATTGGTCCGACAATCGGCGCCGAACTCCGCCGCCGTGCCGTCTGGGCGATTATCCTTGTTTTAATCAGCATTTCCGCTTATGTTGCCTTTGTTTTTCGAAAAACTTCTTTCAAAATACGATCGTGGAAATACGGTTTGACCACCCTGATTACTCTTTTTCATGACGTCAGTATTCCTACCGGTCTCCTTGCCGTTCTCGGCTGGTGGCAGGGGATTGAGATTGATATTAATTTCATCGTTGCTCTTCTGGTGGTGATGGGTTTCTCGGTTCATGATACTATCGTGGTCTTTGATCGAATCAGAGAAAATTTAATAATCAGCCGCGAGCGGCGGACGCCCTTAGCTGAAATCATCAATCACAGCGTCCGTGAAACTCTTGCTCGTTCCGTAAATACTTCACTGACTCTTATTTTTGTGCTTGTTGCGTTGGTCCTTTTAGGTCCGCCTTCGCTGGTTTACTTCGTTCTGACAATTCTCGTTGGAACTATAATTGGCACTTATTCGTCTATTTTCGTCGCTAGCCCGCTTCTTTATGTCTGGACGGGCGATTTGCAAAAATAATTTAGCTCGTGTAAACTAACCAACGCTTATGTCGACCACTAATCAGTTAATTAAGCGAGGCCGAAAGAAACTTGAGGGCAGAGATAAGACCCCGGCTCTTGGGTTTTATTTTAATTCTTTGAAGAACCGGCCGGTGGTATCGTCCTCGCCTTTCAAACGCGGCGTCTGTCTCAAAGTTTTCACTACCACTCCTAAGAAACCAAACTCGGCGCTCCGAAAAGTGGCGCGAGTCCGGCTTACCAATGGAATGGAAATTACCGCTTATATCCCCGGCGAGGGTCATAATCTCCAGGAACACTCGGTGGTAATGATCCGCGGCGGTCGAGTTAAAGACCTCCCCGGCGTTCGTTACCACATTGTGCGCGGCGTTCTTGATACTGCCGGCGTGGAGAGGAAACAGCAACGGTCAAAATATGGGGCAAAAACACCAAAACAGTAATTTTAAGTAATTAAGTAATTACCTAATTACTTACTTAATTGCCAAATTACAAAGTCTTAATGAGAAAACGAAGCTACTACAAAAAAAGAGACCACAAAGCCGATTATGAGCATAACCGGGTGGATGTCAGCCGTTTTATTAATTATCTAATGAAGGACGGTAAAAAAACCGTAGCTGAAGATGTATTCTATAAGGCCCTTGATGAAATAAAAAAAAATGTAAAAGAAGATCCGGTGAGAGTATTTGAAGAAGCAATTAAAAATGCTTCGCCGCTGCAAGAAGTGGTCTCCCGTCGAATCGGCGGCGCCAACTATCAGATCCCCCGGGAAGTGCGGCCGGAGCGAAAATTTTTCTTGGCTACCAATTGGATTATTAGTGCCGCCAGGGTGAAGAAAGGCAAACCAATGCATCAAAAGCTTGCCGAAGAGCTAGTGGCCGCGTCAAAAAATGAAGGTGCGGCGATTAAAAAAAAGCAGGATATGCATAAAATGGCAGAAGCGAATAGAGCGTTTGCGTCTCTCTTGAGACGATAGAAATTAGGTAAGTTTTATGCCCAGACAATACCCGATAGAAAAAGTTCGCGATATTGGTGTTATTGCCCATATTGATGCTGGTAAAACAACTGTTACCGAGCGTATTTTATTTTACACAGGTGTATCCTATAAAATCGGTGAAGTTCATGAGGGGCAGGCGATTATGGATTGGATGGAGCAGGAGCGGGAGCGCGGCATCACCATCACTGCCGCCGCTACCACCTGTTTCTGGATGCCGACATATGTCGGCACGCGGAATGACGCGGGACAAGACGCAGAACTACACAGAAAATACGAACACCGGATCAATATTATTGATACTCCCGGCCATATTGATTTTACGGTTGAAGTGAAGCGCTCCCTTCGGGTTTTGGATGGGGCGGTGGTGGTTTTTGACGGCGTGGCTGGCGTGGAACCGCAATCAGAAACAAACTGGCATTATGCCGACGAGTACGGCGTACCCCGTTTGTGTTTTATTAACAAACTTGATCGCCTCGGCGCCAATTTTGAAAAAGATATTCAATCCATTAAAGAACGGCTGACGCCGACCGTGGCGGTCCTTCAGCTCCCCATCGGCGTTGAGGATTCGTTCAGCGGCGTTGTTGATCTTCTGACTCGGACTGCTTATAGATTTGAAGGTGATCACGGCGAGCAAATTATTCCTTATGAGGTACCCGGCGATATGAAAGAGGTCGTTGAAAAGGCGCGACAGGAACTGGTGGAAAAAATTTCAGAAACCGATGATAAACTTCTTCACGATTATCTGGGGGGCGGAGAGATTTCTGTTGAAGAGCTTAAGAAAGCGTTGAGAGCGGCGACGCTCAAAGTGAAATTAGTGCCGGTTCTCTGCGGTTCAGCTTTAAAAAATAAAGGCGTCCAGCTTATTCTTGATGCGGTCATCGATTACTTGCCTTCGCCGGCAGATCTGCCGCCGGTCAAAGGCATTAATCTCAACATTCACCAAGAAGAAGAGCGGAGATCCTCCGACGACGAACCGCTTTCGGCCTTGGCTTTTAAAATTGCCACTGATCCTTTCGTCGGTACTCTCACTTATTTTCGTGTTTACTCCGGCGTGATGAAACGCGGCACTTATATTTTAAACGCCACCAAGAATTTTCAAGAACGGGTTAGCCGGATTGTCAGGATGCACGCCAATCATCGTGAAGAAGCGGAAGAGATTTACGCCGGCGATCTCGGCGCAATCGTCGGCTTGAAAAATACTACTACCGGCGACACGCTTTGCGACCCCAACAAACCAATAATTTTGGAGAAAATCATTTTTCCTGAACCGGTTATTTCAATTCGTATTGAGCCAAAAACCAAAGCAGACCAGGAAAAGATGAGCATTGCTCTCCACCGCTTAGTTGAAGAAGACCCGACCTTCCGGGCGGGCGGCGATCTCGAAACCGGCGAGACGATTATTTCCGGGATGGGCGAGCTTCACCTTGAGATTATTGTTGACCGATTGAAAAGAGAATTCAGCGTTGGGGCAAACGTCGGGCAACCTCAAGTTGCTTACAAAGAGACGGTTAAGGGTTTGGCCGAGGCCGAAGGCAAATACATTCGTCAGACCGGCGGCAGGGGGCAGTATGGTCATGTTCGACTGAGAGTTGGACCGCTTGAACGCAGCAAGGGGTTTGAATTCATTAACGCCATCAAGGGCGGCATTATTCCCCACGAATTTATTCCGGCCGTTGAAAAAGGTGTTCGCGAAGCAATGGATAAAGGCGTGGTTGCCGGTTATCCTCTCGTTGACCTCGAAGTGACGCTTTATGATGGTTCTTATCACGATGTTGATTCTTCAGAAATCGCTTTCAAGATAGCGGCATCAATGGCTTTGCAAGAAGCAGTCAAGCGGGCTAAACCCGTTCTCCTGGAACCGATTATGAAGCTGCAGGTGATAACGCCGCCCGATTTCTTGGGTGACGCAACCGGTGACTTAAGTTCCCGCCGAGCGAAGATAACGGCAATGGGCGAGCGCGGTAATGTGAGGATCGTTGACGCGAGTGTGCCTCTCTCCGAAATGTTCGGTTACGTTACGAATTTGCGTTCAATGACCCAAGGCAGAGGGAGTTACAACATGGAGTTCTCTCACTATGATGAAGTGCCGACAAGTGTTGCTCAATTAATTATTGAAGGCAAGAAGAAATAGCCAATCCCGATGTTTCTATTCACCCCCGCATTTGGGGAATTATGCTACAATTAATATTGTATAAAATAATAAGAATATGATTCAAAGAATTTTAATAATATCAATTATAATATTTTTTGCGGCCACAAGCGTTTTTGCTCAATTCCAACCATTACCCGATCCCGGCGCCACTCCAGACTCTTCTTTCTATTTCCTCAAAACCTGGAGGGAGCAAATCCAGCTTTTCTTCACGTTTGATGCGGACAAAAAAGCAAAGCAATATCTTCATCTTGCCGAAGTGCGCCTTGCCGAGTATCAGAAAATGTTAAACAAAGCCCTTATTGATGATAAACGGATTGATCTCAATTAAAAGCCTTTTGCTACACGGCAAGGAATTTTAGAAAAAATGCTTAGTAAATATGAAGATCAATTGAAGCGTGCCACAGACAAATTCGATGAACTAAAACAAAAAGGGGAAGACATTAAAAACCTTTCGCAAAAGATAGAGGATTCAGTTTCAAAACATATAGCAGTACTAGAAGAGAATCTCACTAGAGTTCCTGAAACGAATAGATGATCCTTCCTTTCTTTTGATGAAGTCTAAAACCGATGAAAGTGTTTTAAACTGGAAATATAGCATCAAAGCAACAAAAGGTTATAAAAATTCCAAATACTATGATGCCAAGAGTGGTAAATAGGGTTGGTTGAATTTAGAAAACAATCATTTTGGCGAGGCAGAAAAATATACTACATCCCTCTTTCTACCATTGAGACAGTGTTAGAAATAGAAGCAAAAGGCGATTATCCGAGCCCAGAGCAATTCAAAGATTTTCTCTCCACCTTCAAATTCATCCAGTTATTAGAAAATTAAAACTCGTACCTTTCCGACCCCCCAAGGGTTTTATGATACTTTTTAAAGTTTTGCAAAAATAGCATCATTATTAATTTTCTAACGGAATTCATTTCTCCCGCGCGTTGATTTGTCCACGTTTCGCTTGGAGTTTATAAGATTTTGATTTTTTCTTTTTATGGCGGTATACTTGAAGTATGGATAAAGAAGAAGTCAAAAAAAGGATTAAGGAGTATCTGCCTTTTTTGAGAAGTAAGTACAATGTTAAGAAACTTGCGCTTTTTGGTTCGGTGGCTAGGGGAGACGAAGCCCCCAAAAGTGATATTGATATTCTTGTAGAATTTTCGTCTCCCATTGGTTTTTTTGAGTTTATCCGGTTGGAAAATTTTTTGAGCGACCTGCTCCAGAGAAAAGTTGATTTGGTAACCCGTAACGCCTTGAAACCGCTCATTCGAGAAAGCGTTCTCAAGGATGCAATCTATGTCTAAGAGAGACGCCGCTCTTTATTTAGAAGATATCAGTGAATCTATAAAAAGAATAGAGAATTATGTTACCGGTTTAACTTTTGAAGAGTTCGCGAGAGATAAGAAAACTATTGACGCGGTCGTGAGAAATCTATCGGTCATTGGAGAAGCAGTGAAAAGTATTCCCGAAGAGATTAAATCAAAACATTCGGATATCCCCTGGAATGAAATTATCGGGATGCGGAATAAAGTTATGCATGAATATTTTAGCGTGGCTGAAGATATTTTGTGGGAAACCATCCGCAAAAATCTGCCCAGCTTAAAAGAAAAAATCAATCAAATTAAATTATGACGAAGTTTAAAATTGCGATTTTGTTGCTCTTAATTGCTTTGTCTTTTTCTATTGTTTTAGCTCAAGCTCCGGTTCTTCCCGACCTCGGTTTACCCGCTGTAGGCTTATCGGAGGCGGGCACTCTCCCCGACAGCCCTTTTTATTTTTTGAAGACCTGGAAAGAGCAAATCCAGCTTTTCTTCACGTTTGACGCGGAGAAAAAAGCAAAGCAATATCTTCATCTTGCGGGGGTGAGGTTGGCCGAATACTAGGAAATGGTTGGAAAAGGTAAGCAGGAAATTGCGGAGCGAACGCTCATAAAATATGAAGATCAGCTCGGCCGCGCTTTTCAAAAAGCCGAAGAACTCAAATCAAAGAGCGCGGAGAAAGCAAACGAAGTGAAAACTCGAATAGAAGAATCGACATTAAAACATCTCCAAATGCTTCAGGAAAATTTAGCGAAAGTCCCTGAAGCGGCGAAAGTCGGCGTTGAAACTGAGTTTGCGAGTAAACCCCGGCACGGTCAAGTTGTTTATTTCGAAATCGGTCGGCCCCTGTCAACGAGTTTTTCTGACGGTATAATAAAAACTCAAATTTCTATTGATGGCGTTAGTGCTGTTAAAATAACCACCCCTAATCCGGATGGTGTCCTAGTTAGACAAATCATTTTTGACAAGAATGACTATCAATTTAAGTTTTTCAGTTCCGCTCAAAGCACGAATACTTCAGAAACTATTGATCAAATCCTTTCCACCTTCAAATTTATTGAACCGAGTTCAGGTAACTGATTTTTATCCACAATTTCGGGAAGTTGACAAAATCCGGCTAATCAGCGAAGATTATATCTGCATTTGTTTTAAGGTCGAAAAAAAGAGTAATCGCGAATAATGCGAATCTGTTTCTAAATAACACGAATTTGCATTATTTGCCTAAAATTAGCATTATTAGCGAATACTACTATGGCAGAAAAAGAAAAATTTCAACGAACTAAGCCTCACCTGAACGTGGGGACAATTGGCCACGTTGACCACGGCAAGACCACTCTGACCGCGGCCATTATGCACGTGCTGTTTATGAAAGGTCTTATAAAGAAAGTGGAAAGCGTTGATCAAATTGATAACGCTCCCGAGGAGAAAGCGAGAGGCATCACCATCGCCCTTCATCACTCGGAGTACGAGTCCGAGAAGCGTCACTACGCGCACATTGACGCGCCGGGCCACGCCGACTACATCAAAAACATGATTACGGGTGCGGCCCAGATGGACGGCGCGATTTTGGTAGTTTCCGCGGCCGACGGTCCCATGCCCCAGACCCGCGAGCACATTTTGCTGGCGCGGCAGGTCGGCGTCCCCGCTATCATCGTTTTCCTTAATAAAGTCGATACGGTCGGTGATCCGGAGATTATCGATCTTGTTGAGTCCGAAGTTAGAGAAATTCTTAAGAAGTACGGCTTCCCCGGTGATGAGATACCGGTCATCCGCGGTTCGGCTTTCAAAGCGCTTGAAGCAAAATCTGCTGATGATGAAATTGCTAAGCCGATTCTCGATCTTATTAAAGCTATTGATGATTACATTCCTGAACCGGTCCGTGAGATTGACAAACCATTCTTGATGCCCATTGAAGATATTTTCACAATCGAGGGGCGCGGAACGGTCGTTACCGGAAGGGTTGAACGCGGTCTTCTTAAGGTCAATAATGAAGTTGAAATAGTCGGCTTGCGGCCTACTCAAAAGATCGTTGTTACCGGCATCGAAATGTTCCAGAAGATTCTTGATGAGGGACGAGCCGGTGACAATGTCGGCATTCTTCTCCGCGGTCTTAAAAAGGAAGACGTAGAGCGCGGTCAGGTGGTTGCCAAGCCCGGCAGCGTGACGCCGCATACCGAATTTGAAACTGAAGTTTACATTCTTTCTAAAGAGGAAGGAGGCCGGCACACCCCGTTCTTCGCCGGCTATAAACCGCAGTTCTATATTCGCACCACTGATGTCACGGGTGAAGTTGTTTTACCGCAAGGCATTGAAATGGTAATGCCGGGTGATACTGTCAAACTTTCCATCAAGTTGATCGCGGCGGTGGCCCTTGAGGAAAAACAAAGATTTGCCATAAGAGAAGGAGGGAAAACGGTCGGCGCTGGTGTTGTCACAAAGATACTGAAGTAAATGAGTGAAGCCCCGAAATTTCAAAAATCGGAGATTTTTTGTGATGGCTAAAAAAGAAGAGCAGCTTCAAAAAGAAAAACTACGTCTTAAGATTAGAGCTTACGACGCTAAACTTATAGACAGCTCGGTGCGTCAGATTGTTGAGGCGATTAAGCGTCAGGGTGGAGAGGTGATCGGCCCCATTCCGTTGCCGACCGAAATCCGCCGCTATACAGTCAACCGTTCTCCTTTTGTTCACAAGAAATCACGCGAACAGTTTGAAATGCGGGTCCACAAGCGCTTGGTCGATATTATTAACTCCCAGCAGAAAATCATTGAGTCGCTCACGGATTTGAATCTTCCTACGGGGGTTGACGTTGAGATAAAGATGAGTTAGGATAGTAAGGTTTTAGGCAGACGATATTGATACAAACTACCAAAACAACCCGCCTAAGGCGGGTTGTTTAATCTTATGAAGATTTTTGCTCGAAAATTGAAGATGGTTCAAATTTGGAAGAACGATACGGTCATCCCTGTAACCGTTCTTAAAGTTGAAAGTGAAAATAAAAAGTTGCCCGAAGACATTAAAGAAGGAATTGGGGTAAAGATTAGCGGCAAGAGTAAGGGCAAGGGTTTCCAAGGAGTGGTTAAGCGCCACGGTTTTGCCGGTGGTCCCGAAACTCACGGCCAGAAAGATCGGCTTAGAGCCCCCGGCTCCATAGGACCAACCGCGCCTCAGCGGACGATCAAAGGTAGAAAAATGGCCGGCCATATGGGCCAGCGCCGGATTACGGCGAAAAATATGGAAGTTGTCGCCGTTAACAGCGGCGACCAAACAATATTGGTTAAAGGAGCGGTGCCGGGCATGAGAGGAACAATAGTGGAACTAATAACTAATAACTAATAACTAATAATTATGAACGTAGGGGTTTTTAATCGAAAGAACGAGCAGGTGGGTACAGTAGAGTTGCCGGAGAATATTTTTAACGTTGGTTGGAAGCCGGATTTAGTCCATCAAGCGTTGCTAACCCAACTCGCCAACCGCCGCAAACCATTAGCTCATACCAAGACGCGGGGCGAAGTCCGAGGCGGCGGCCGCAAACCTTGGCGTCAGAAAGGCACTGGCCGGGCAAGGGTGGGTTCTATCCGTTCGCCGCTTTGGGCCGGCGGCGGCGTTACTTTCGGCCCGCGGAAGGAAAAAATCTTTGTCAAAAAAATTAACCGTAAGATGAAACAACTCGCTCTTTTCAGCGCTCTTTCCAAAAAATTAAAAGACAGCGAAATTAAGATTATAGACGACCTCAATTTTAATAATAGTAAAACCAGGAATGTGGCCGAAATGATGAAAATTTTTTTCGATAAGAAAAGACCGAGCACGATTTTTATTATCGCTAAGAGCAATACCACGTTCTCTCGGGCGGGGCGGAACATTGCTCGTCTCAATTCTTTTAAGCCGGGCGCTCTTGATCTTTACAACATTCTTAAACATAAGTATCTTTTTATTGAAAAGAAAGCAATCAATGATATAATCAATCACTATAAATAATGAGAATCTTCAAGAAACCAAAAAAAGACGAAAAGCCCATCTCAACTGAAGTCACGGTTGAGACAAAAAAAGTTTCTCAGCCATTTTCAAGAAGCAGCGTTCATACTTATATTCTTGAAAGACCCTGGCTGAGTGAGAAGGCGATGCGGCTTCGGCCTGGCGGCCAATATGTGTTCTTAGTACGGCCAGCCGCCAATAAAAAAATGGTTTGGCAGGAAGTCGAACGTCGTTACGGCGTAAAAGTGAAAGCAGTCAATCTGGTCAAGAAAAATAAAGAGAAAAAAGCAATTATTACTCTTGTCCCGGGTCAACAGATTGATATCTAAAAATGGCTAAATTATCAACAACTGAATCATTAAAAAAGCTAACTGTGAGAATTAAACAGCCCGCCGGCCGAAATGCTCAGGGCCGCATTACTGTTCGTCACCAAGGCGGCGGTCACAAGCGTCTTTACCGTCTGGTTGATTTCAAACAGGAGAAACAAGACATTCCTGTCCGGGTGGAAGCGATTGAGTATGATCCTTACAGGACTGCTTTTATTGCGCGGCTGGTTTATCGTGATGGGGAGCGCCGTTACATTCTTGCCCCGCAGGGTTTGAAGACCGGTGACGAGTTAATAATTTCCGAAAAGGCGCCGATCAAACTTGGCAATCGGACTCTTCTCCGTTGCATTCCAGTCGGCACCCTTGTCCATAACGTTGAACTGCTGTCAGGCAAGGGCGGTCAGTTAGCCCGTTCTGCCGGCTCAGCGGTTGAGGTTCTTGCTAATGAGGAAGGCTACACTCATCTCAAGTTGTCTTCGGGTGAGGTTCGTAAGGTTCCTTGGAGCGGCTGGGCTTCAATCGGACAGCTCTCTAATCCCGACCACCGTCTTGAAGAAATCGGTAAGGCCGGCCGCTCTCGCTGGCTCGGCATTAGACCGACCGTGCGCGGTTCGGCAATGAATCCTCGGGATCATCCTTATGGCGGCGGCGAAGGACGGAGTCCTCGCGGTACGCGCCGTCCCAAGACCAAATGGGGTAAAGTTACTGGCGGACGGAAAACAAGAAAAAAGAAGAAGTGGTCGAACAAGTTGATAATTAAAAGACGGCGCTAAATTACTGATTAGTGATATTTGTGAGTATGAGTAGAAGTTCAAAAAAAAATCCCTACGTTGACCCGAAGCTATTGAGAAAAATAGCTAAATCCGCCTCTGGCGGAAAGCCGGGCAAAGAAGTGATAAAAACTTGGTCGCGCGATTCAGAAATTTCACCGGAGATGATCGGTTATGCTTTTGGAGTTCACAACGGCAAAGATTTTGTCGAAGTTAAAATTACTGAAGATATGGTTGGCCACCGGCTTGGTGAATTCGCGCCAACGAGGAAATTCATCCGCCACGGCGGCAAGATCCAGCGCGAGCTTGAACAAAAAACCCAACAGCAATAGAATTTATGCCGCAAAATATCACTGCGAAATTGAGGTATCTAAGAGTGCCGCCGCGAAAGGCGCGGGCAGTAGCGGATACTATCCGCGGGTTACCTCTTCGTGAGGCCGAAGCTCAACTTATGATTTCGCCGCGCCGACCCGCCGTTCATTTACTGAAACTTCTCCGTTCGGCTTTAGCTAATGCCGTTCATAACAAAAAAATCGAGGCAGATAAACTTTACGTGAAGGAAATTAAAGTAGATGAAGGCCCTCGTTTTAAACGTTGGACGCCTCGCGCCCGCGGCGCCATCTCAATGATTCAAAAGAAAACAAGCCACCTTACCATCATTCTAGAAGTTTCTGATAAACTGCCGCCGCCGAAGTTTGTAATTAAAGAGAAACCAAAGAAAGAAAAGAAAAAGACAAAACAGGAAGCAAAAAAAGAAACAAAAGGGAAAGAACCAAAAAAGGTTATCCAAGAAATCAAACCAGTCGCTAAAGAAGGGATTTTTAAGCGGATATTTAGAAGAAAGACAATCTAACTTTTCAACTAACAACCAACAACTTATAATTAAAAGTTATTGGTTGTTAAGTTATCAGTTATTAAGTTACGTAAGGATATGGCACAAAAAGTAAATCCAAATGCGTTGAGGTTGGGACTGGTTACTCCGTGGTCAAGTAAGTGGTTTTTTAAGAAATCGCTTCGCTTTTTTCTGGAGGAAGACCAACTTATTCGCCAGCTGGTGCATCAGAAAGTTCTCCAGGCCGGGCTTGCTTCTATTGATATTGAGCGGCTGGGAGATCAGATTAAAATTATCATCCGGGCCGCTCGTCCCGGCCTTATTATCGGCCGCGGCGGAAAGGGCATTGAGGAATTAAGAAATCTAATTCAAAAGAAAATCATCGCCCTTCGTCAAGAGAATAAGCAACCCCTAAATTTTTCTCTTAATGTTAATATTGAAGAGCTGAAACGTTCTGAAATCTCGGCCGCAGTCATCGCCCAGCAGATTGCTTTTGACATAGAGAAGCGTCTGCCTTATCGAGGAGTTATCAAACGGGCTCTGGAAACGATTATGCAGAACCGCGAAACAAAGGGAGCAAAAATCAAGGTAGCCGGCCGGCTCAACGGAGCCGAGATTTCAAGGAAGAATCAGCTCTATAAAGGCCGAATGCCTCTCCAGACTCTTCGGGCAAACATTAATTACGGGGCCGCCACCGCTTTCAACACCTACGGCACGGTTGGGGTAAAAGTTTGGATTTATAAAGGGGAAGTCTTCGAATAATCCTATAGGACCAATTGGACCAATAGGATTTATAAGTCAATGTTACAGCCAAAAAAACAAAAATACCGAAAAATGCAGAAAGGCCGTTCGCGGAAAAGAATGAAAGAGACCCGCGGGACAACTTTAAGTTTTGGTACTTTTGGGCTCCAAGCGCTTTCAGCGTTCTGGCTGACGGCTCAGCAAATTGAGGCGGGCAGAAAAGCAATAACCCATTCTCTCAAGCGCGAAGGGCGGCTTTGGATTCGCATTTTCCCAGATAAACCGGTAACCAAGCTGCCGCCGGAGGTTACTCTCGGCGGCGGTAAAGGCGACATAGACCATTACGTTGTGCCGGTGAAGCCCGGCCGGATTCTTTTTGAGATTGACGGCGTGAGCCGCGAACGGGCATTTAAAGCCTTCCGCATCGCCGGTCATAAATTGCCGGTTAAAACAAAAATTATTTCAAAGTTATGATAATATTCGCATAATATATTCGTAGTTTCGTATTATAATTCATCTTATTATTAGCTTGAAAATAATGCGAATGATGCGAACGAAATGCGAATGATGCGAAAAATTAGATCTATGAAAAAGAAGGAATTCCAGGAATATAAAAATAAATCTGAGAACGAACTGTTGAAGGATTTTGCTCTTTACCGCGAACGGCTGGCTAACTTAAAATTTGACTTAGCGGCCGGCAAGGTTAAGAATATTCGGGAAATTCGGGCAATAAAAAAAACCATTGCTCGGATTCTGACTTTACTCAAATGATTAATCAGACACAACAAATAAAAAAAATAAGAAGACGTCTCGAAGGAGTTGTTGTTTCGGATAAGACAAACAAGACAAGAGTGGTAGCGGTAACGCGCCTCAAGAAGCATCCCAAATATCATAAATATTACAAGGTGACTAAACGTTATAAGACACACGACGAGAAAAACGAATACAAGGTCGGCGATAAGGTCGTCATCCAAGAAACACGACCATTATCAAAAGAGAAGAGATGGGTTGTAATTAGAAAATTATAACTGATGCGAATATACAAATAATGCGAATTTACGAATGCCGTATTCGCATGTGCCTATTCGCTAAGGCTTTTGCATACCATGATTCAAGAAAAAACAATTTTAAAAGTAGCCGACAATAGCGGGGCCAAGACCGTCCGCTGTTTTAGGGTGTTGGGTGGTAGCCGGAAGCGATACGCACGAATCGGAGACGTTATCGTCGCTTCGGTTCAAGCAGCCGAACCGAGGAAGCGGGTTAAGAAAAAAGACATCATTCGCGCCCTCGTGGTCCGTCAGCGTCAGCCTTGGCGCCGGCCAGACGGTTCCTATGTGAGATTTGATGATAATGCGGCAGTTTTGATTGAAAAAGGCGAGCCAAGAGCGACGAGAATTTTTGGTCCGATTCCGCGCGAAATCAAAGAGAAAGGTTATAACACCATTGCTTCTTTAGCAGAGGAGTTAGTATAATCACTAATACTCACGAATATGACCACGAATAACACGAATTTATTAGTGAAATTAGCGCCAAAATTAGTGTAAATTAGTGATATGAGAATAAAAAAAGGCGATTCCGTAAAAATTATTAAAGGCAAAGACCGCGGCAAGCCGGGGAAAGTTCTCAAAGTTTTTCCCGATGAAGACAGAGTTTTGGTTGAGGGTATGAATATTTTTAAGAAGCATGTCCGGCCGCGGCGTCAAGGTGAAAAAGGCGAAATTGTTCAAGTGGCAAGGCCAATTAGCGTTTCCAACGTTGCTCTTGTCTGTTCTCAATGCAGCCGGGCGACCAGAGTCGGTTACCATTTTCAGGATGGTAAAAAAATACGCTACTGCCGCAAGTGCGGCCAGAATATCCAATAAGTCCAATAAGTCCAATATGAATTTAAAACAACAGATAGAAAAAATCGTAGTCAATATCGGATTAGGCAAGCTTCGGAATCAGAGTAATTTTGATGATAAAGTTCTGCCGGAGGTAATGAAAGAACTTGCTCTTGTAACCGGTCAGAAGCCAGCGCTGCGGCCGGCCAAAAAATCTATCGCCGGCTTTAAGATCCGCACCGGCGATCCAATCGGCCTTCAAGTCACTCTCCGCGGCCGCCGGCTGGCTGATTTTCTCACTCGTTTTATCAATATTGTTCTTCCTCGAGTAAAGGACTTCAAAGGCATTGATTTGCATCAGATCGACCAAGACGGTAATCTAAACATCGGCCTAAGGGAGCAATTTGTTTTTCCGGAGATTCAGGCTGACCGATCAAAGGTCAATTTTGGTCTTCAAATCACGATTGTCCCCACGCCAGAATATGGGGGAAAAGCGGTCGTTTTGTATCGGGAGTTAGGTATCCCGTTAAAGAAATAAACTATGGCTAAGACCTCGGTTATCGCCAGAGCCAAAAAGAAACCAAAATATTCGACGCGAGTTGTTAGGCGATGTTTTCGCTGTGGTCGTAAGCGCGGCTATATCCGTGATTTCAATCTCTGCCGCATCTGTTTCCGCGAAATCGCCAGCCGCGGCGAGATTCCGGGCGTGAAAAAAGCATCATGGTAGACCTATGCCTTATAAGTCCAATTAGCCCTATATGTTTATAGATTTGCTCACAAAGTTAAAAAACGCTCAGTTGGCGAAGAAAAGGACAGTTGAGGAAAAATTTAGCAAAGCTAATAAAGCTATTGCCGATGTCCTCGAGCAAGCCGGTTTTTTGAATAAGGTAGAAATAAAAGGCAAGATGCCAAAACTACTTCTTGAACTTCATCTTAATAAAGAGAAGCCGATCCGGGGCATTAGATTTTTAAGTCGTCCCTCGCTCCGTCGCTATACGGGCTACAAAGATTTTTACAAAGTGAAAGGCGGACTGGGATTGCTTATTGTTTCAACTCCTAAAGGGATTATGACCGGCCAGGAAGCTCGGAAAGCCAAACTGGGCGGTCAGCTTTTGTTTGAAATTTGGTAGTTTCTCTACGAATTACGAATTTTTTACGAATATACGAATGGTTTTGGTGATTTACGAAGATGAGAATTTTATTGCGGTTGATAAACCAGCCGGGTTATTAGTCCACAAAACACCAAATTCGAAAGAACTAACATTGGTTGACTGGCTAGTGGAGAGGTATCCAGAAATTAAAAACGTCGGCGACGACCCGAAATTAAGACCAGGCATTGTTCATCGTCTGGATAAAGATACGTCCGGTATTTTAATTGTTGCCCGCACTCAGAGATTTTTTAGTTATTTTAAAGAGCTTTTTCAAAAACACGAGATTAAAAAAACCTATCTTGCTTTAGTTCATGGTGAATTGAAACCAAGGCAGGGGAT
>JAGUWR010000042.1 GCA_020062265.1 Minisyncoccota bacterium
CGGCCCGCCGGGCGGCCGGGCAAGAATGATCTGGTTAACTGTCGCCCCGGAGACGTCGGCCGCCGTCGGCAAAATCAAGGAGATTCTTGAAAACGAGCTGCAACGGGCCGGTGTTGACTGGCGGCGGGAGGAATCCCGGCCCTTTCGCGGCCATATCACTTTGGCGCGTTTTGAAATAACCGCCTTAAAAAATCTGCCGGAACTCAACGAACCCTTCACCGAAAATTTTGAATCAAACAAAATAGATTTAATGAAATCAACGCTGCGGCGGGAAGGCGCGCTTTACGAAATCCTATTTAGCGTTTAAAATAAAAACAATGAAATTTCCCCAGAAATTCGTTAAATCAGCGGTCTTGCCGTTTATCATCATTGTCATCGCCGCCGGCGCTGGCTATGGCGGTTATTACCTTGGTAACTCGACGGTGACGACGGTGGAGAGAGAAACTCCTTTAGACGCCGATTTTTCGCTATTTTGGGATGCGGTTGAAGTCATAAAGAAAAACTATGTTGACATTGATGAAGTTTCCGATGAGAAACTCCTCTATGGCGCCATTAAAGGGGCCCTTCGTTCTCTTAATGACCCTTATTCTGTCTTTTTTGAGCCGAGCGACGCTCAGAAATTCGAAGAAGATATCAGGGGCAGTTTTGGCGGGATTGGCGCTGAAATCGGCATCCGCAATAACCAGCTTATTATCGTAGCGCCCCTAAAAGGTAACCCCGCGGAAGCGGCGGGGCTCAAGGCGGGTGATAAAATCCTCCAGATTGATAATGAAGGAACAACTGATATGACTGTTGAGGAAGCAGTGAAGCTTATAAGGGGCGAGGAAAGAACAGAAATCCGGCTCTTAATCATCCGCGAGGGTTGGGATGAAGCCCGGGAATTCAAAATCACCCGCGCGATAATTATCGTTCCGACTCTTGAATGGGGGGTAAAAGATGATATTCTCTTGGTCCAACTTCAGAATTTTAACGCCAACGTCCCTTCACTTATCTACGAAGCGGTTCTCGGCGGCTTTCTCCAGAACGCTAAAGGGATGATCCTTGACCTTCGAAATAACCCCGGCGGCTACTTGGATGTTGCCGTTAATATCGCCGGCTGGTTCCTGGATCGGGGAGCGGTGGTGGTAAAAGAAAGATTTGCTGACGGCGCTGTTCGCGAATTTAGAGCACGCGGTAATGCCGCTTTGAGGAACTTCCCGGTCGTAATCATCATAAACGAGGGATCGGCTTCGGCTTCGGAAATTTTAGCCGGCGCCCTGCGTGACCAACGCGGCATAAAGCTCGTGGGCGCAAAAACATTTGGCAAGGGCACGGTTCAAGAACTTGAAACATTAAAGGATGGTTCGGTTGTAAAAATTTCAATTGCCGAGTGGCTCACTCCAGCCGGCCATACTCTTAATAAGAAAGGAATAACTCCTGATTTTGAAATAAAGATGGACGGCGAGAACGCTAAGCGTCCAGAAGACGTTGAGAATAAACGCGACCCTCAACTTGAGAAAGCAATAGAGATTTTGAAATTGGAGTTAAAATGAAAGTTATTCTTCTTCAAGATACCTCCGACATAGGGAAAAAATTCGAGGTTAAAGAAGTAAAAGACGGTTACGCCCGGAATTTTTTGCTGCCTCGAAAAATGGCCCAGATTGCCACCGAAACCGCTCTTCGCGAACTTGCTAAAAAGAAAGAAATATTAGAAAAAGAACGGCAGGAAAAAATCAATCACCTGAAAGAAATCGCGAAAAAACTTGAAGAACTTAAACTTACCTTCATTTTAAGAGAAGGGGAGAAGGGCGAAATCTTCGGTTCAGTTTCTAAATCTGAAATAATAAAAGCTCTCAAGGATAGGGGATTTGATGAAAAAAATTGGGAAGTAAAATTAGAACGGCCGCTCAAAACAGCGGGAGAACACGCGGCAGAAATCGGTTTAGGAGAGGGGATTAAAACAAAAGTGAAAATTCAAATAACTACCGCACGCTGACCACTCTTACAAATTTCCGAGAGCCGTCAAAGTGGCTGCGTTTTTTCTCGGCAAATTTAACCGAGCCGCTCTTGAGAGCGTAGAGGGTATCGTCGCGGCCGCGTTTGACATTAAGACCGGGATAGAATTTAGAACCACGCTGGCGGATAATAATCTCGCCGGGGTTCACGATTTCGCCGTCGAATTTCTTGACGCCGAGACGTTTTGCTTCCGAATCTCTGCCTAATTTTGTTGAACCTTTTGCTTTGGTATGGGCCATTGTATTATGATACTAACATACGAATTTGTATTATTCGTATCATTAGCAAGTATATTAGTATCACGCCATGTTGTCAAGATTAACAAATTGGTTCCAGGAAAAACGGCGCTGGATCGTCTTTGGCTTATTTTTATTTCTAATCATTACTTTAAGTTTCGGCCTGGGCTACCTCGTCGCCAAAGAAGCCAATCCCGCCCCGATTATCATTGAGAAAAATTAATTGTTAAAGATATCCCACTTGCTTCAACCAGAAGTCATTTTCCCATTCCCAGAGTTTTTTGGCGCCTAGAAACGCCTCAAAATCGTTTTGCCAGTAGGGGAATTCCTTCAGTTCAATCTGGCCCTCCAGCGGCCCCCATTCATGATTGCAAGCGGCCATAAAAGCATTGCTGCGCTGGGTTTTAATTTTATCCTTGCCGCCTTTACTCCTCAAAATGGCATTGCAATGAAGGCAGCGTCTGTCCTGATCAATTCTTAAAATCCACCGCGTTTCCAATCCCTTCACTTTATCTTTCATCGCTGCCATATAAGCCGCGGTCTGAAGATTGTAATCGCGATAGATGTCCTGCGAGGTTTTGATATCAAGAATGCCGAGCTTGCCGTTGATAAGCGCTACCGCATCAAGAGTGCCGGCGTAACGATGCTCATAATTCACAAGACGATGCTCGACATAGCCCGGATCCACTTGGATATTATTACTAATGAGAAAATTTAAGAATGCTCTAATGGACGGCTCAATAGAAGAGGGGGTGGCCGGCTTTTCGCCAAGAAGGATCTTTTCAACCGTATTGTGGGTTTGGGTGCCTTCGGTAGCTGACTGCTGTTTAACCTTTTCGCCGGCCTCAAAATTCTCCATATTGGCGTAAAAGCGATACAGAGCCGGTTTAGCCTTAATTTCAACAATTCTTGTTACCCGCGGGTACCAAAATCCTTCTATGTCATAGCCACAGAGCGATTTAAAATGTTCAATGCCGGAATAATACATATTGTTTACATATTTTACATATCTTATCAGAAAATAGCTGGCTTTTCAATAAAGGGGAGTGTGTTTTTATCATATTTTTAAAAATTCTCATGTCGCACATTATACCTTTTCTGACGGGTACTTCACCCGTCAGAAAAGGTAGCGTTCGTTTTGCAACAGCGACGCTATCGCAAAACAAACCTCAAACTAAATAAATGTATCAATAAACTAAATAAATGTATCAATGAGTTTTACGATGAGTTTTACGATTAATTCTAAAACCCAAACAATGAAATTCCCTATGGCTTTAATAATATCAAACAAGCTGACGCCAATATTTTTCTGAAACCAATCGCTAATACCCCTGAAAAAGTCCGTTATGTTAGAGGTAGCCCTGCCGGGATCCTGAGCAGCGCCCCGGATGCTTTGGAAAGTGTATTCCACAAAGGGAATGCTTGAAACGTCTATTTTAATCCGGCTGAAGGTGTTGTAAAGCTCGGTAAGCGGCTGTATTGATTCCTGAGCCGTTGCAATGACCCGAAATGTAAAAAAAGCGAAATTTATCATCACTATAATGAGAAAAACTTTTAACATTTATTTAAATTTTTGGCAAGTAGTCAAAGGGGTTCATGGTTACTCCTAACGGCACGAGACCGGCGGCCGGCAAAATAGTTTTAAGCTGGATGCTCGGCGACCAATAAACAGTGAAATGGATATGAGGACCGTAAGAGTAGCCCGTATTGCCGGAATAACCAAGCAGATCCCCTCTTTTAACCGACTGCCCTTTCTGGACGGCGAACCGCGACAAGTGAGCGTAGAGAGTACTTAAATTGTTTTCGTGCTCAATGAAGACATACTTTCCGTACTGATATTTGGTCCAGCGGGAGGTTCCCCTATCGTTATTATCCGACCATTTTACGATTCCATCAAGGGCGGCAAAAATAGGAGTGCCGAGCGGCGCCCGAAAGTCAACGCCGTTGTGAAATTTAGTCCGGTAGGCGTATTGAGCAAATGCGGTCGGCCCGTATTCTTGGGTGATAAAAGGCCGTTCAACTGGAAAGGCAAGAACGCCCGGGCGTTTAAGCGGGAGTAAGCTTGGGTCAAAAGAAGCTCGAAGCTCCTGCTCTATTTTTTCAATGACGGCGCTAATTTCTTCCTGTTTTTTATCAAGTTCGGCTATCTGCTGTTGGTAAATCTGTTCCTGGTTCTTAGTAAGGGTAAGGAACTGCTGTTTACCTGACTGCTGCTCAGTAAGAATTGCTTGTCTATTGGTTAAGTTCAATTTCTCAATTTGCCGTTCTTGTTTTTTCCGGGTTAGGTCTTCAAGTTGAACAGAGAGATTGGTTTTGGTAGCGGTCAGTTTGTTTACTTCAGAAGCAAGGCCGTTATTTAGATTAGCAATTGTTTGCGCCTCGGAAACGCTCCCGGCTAAACTTTGATTCCGGAACAGGATGATAAGCAGATTTTCGTTATCGCGCTGCTGGAGTTCGACAAATAACTTAACAATGGTTTCCTTTATCTTCCCGATGTTATTCTCTGCCCGGCCAATGTCGCTTTCAATGGCGCTAATTTCGAGTTCAAGTTTCTCAAGAATGAGCCGATTGGCCTTTATTGAAAGATTGAGCTGATTGATGTTGTGATTTATGGTATTTATCTCGCGCTGGAGGGCAGTGCTTTGTTTGTTGGTTTCTTCAAGCTCTTTCTCAAGGACCTCGCGTTGTCTGAGAATTTCTTGAAGCTCCTCATTCTTCTCATCAATAAGACTTCTTAGTTCTTCGACTGAATTGTTCTGATTCGTCGATTGAGCGGCGGCAAACGAAAATACTAAAAGGCTCAATAATATAAAAACAACAAGGTTTTTGATTGCCCCATTCATCATTTTTGAGAATTTTTAAGCTTTTCAATTGCTAACTTTATCCTTTGAATCGTTTCCTGCTTGCCTAAAATTTCTATAATTTCGAGCGGACCGGGTGAGGCCTCCTGGCCGGAAAGAGCAACCCGGAGCGGCCAAAGCACCTCTCCCCTGCCCCGCTTGTCAGCCAGAGCCATAACCGCATTTCCATTATTTTTTGTCAGCACCTTTACCAATCTTTCCAAATTTTCTAAAATCACGCCCGGTTCGGTTTCTTTCCAAATTAAAAGTTCGGCTGAATATTCTGGCAAGGAAAATAAAAAACCGGCAAGTTTGGTAAAATCTGATAGCTTTTTCATTCGTTCCCGCTCTATTTCAATTGCTTTTTCAAGTATAGCCGGCTGCTCAAAC
>JAGUWR010000006.1 GCA_020062265.1 Minisyncoccota bacterium
ACCAAGGACTTGAATTCAATGGGAAGCGATATTAGAGTATCGAAAGAGTGTTTGGGCGAGCTAGCCTGCCGTTTCCAAGATAAAGGTTTTGAACACAGCGCAATAATCATCGGTCCCACAAAACTCAAGGCCGCCAAATTGAGAGTGCCGGACCTGAGGGCGGGCATGGCTCACGTAATCTCCGCTTGTATCGCCGAAGGCGAATCAGAAATAGATAATGTTGAAGAAATAGACAGGGGATATGAGAGGATTGATGAGAGATTGAGACAACTGGGAGTAAAGATACAGCGGGAATAGAATTTATGTTCATACGTAAAATCGGCATTGACTTAGGCACTACCAACACCCTTGTTTTTTTGCCGGATAAAGGCATCGTCATAAATGAACCGACTGCCGTTGCTTTAAGAAAGCCGGATAATTCCGTTTTGGCCGTTGGCGCGGAAGCTAAAGATATGGTCGGCCGAACGCCGGATAATATCGTTACCTATAGGCCTCTTAAAGACGGCGTTATTGCCGAGTACCACATCACGCAGGCAATGCTGCGTTATTTCATTTCCAAAGCCATCGGCCGATTCAATGTTTTCAAACCGGACGTGGTGGTTTCGGTGCCGGCCGGCATTACCTCAACCGAGTACCGGGCCGTGGTCAATGCGGCGAAGGAAGCCGGAGCCAAAGAAGTTTACCCGGTTAAAGAGCCGATTCTTGCCTCGCTCGGCGCCGGTATTCCCATTCATTCATCAGAAGGCAATATGGTCGTAAACCTCGGCGGCGGCACGACCGAAGTGGCCGTGATATCTTTAGGCGGGATTGTGGCTTGGGACAGTTTGCGCGTCGCCGGCAACTGTTTTGATCAATCAATCGCCGATTACATTAAAAAGAAGTACACTTTGGCGATTGGCGAAGGCACGGCGGAAAACATGAAAATTTCCATCGGCAGTGCTCTTTCTAACCGCAACAAGCTTGAGATGAAAATTCGCGGCCGCGATCTTATCTCTGGTCTGCCGCGAGATCTTATTATTAATTCGAACGAGATAGCTGAGGCTATAAACCCGCATCTGATAGATATCATCGGTTCCATCCAAAAAGTTTTTAACGTGACGCCGCCGGAGCTGGCGGCCGACATTATGGAGAAGGGGATTATTTTGTCGGGCGGCACCGCCCAGCTCAGGGATATTGATGAATTTTTGAAACGTTCCATAGGGGTTCAGGCCTATATTGCCGAAGAGCCGATTCTTTGCGTGGCTAAAGGCACTTCCATCGTTCTCGGCCATTTGGACGTTTATAAGCGAACTCTTTTAAGCAAGACGTAAAATTGCAATATAGTTTTACGATAATTTCAACGGCTCAACCGGGCTGAATCAATGACCAGGGTTATCAGCATAATGAATGCTAAAGGCGGCACCGGCAAGACGACCACGGCGATGAATCTTGGCGCTTATCTTGCCATCTTTGGCAAGAAGACGCTCCTCATTGATTTTGACTCCCAGTTCAACGCCACGATTGGGCTTGGGGTGACGAGCGCAGCGGACGAAACCATCTATCACATTCTTTTAGCCGGCCAAACCCAAGAGCGGGTGATTAAACAAACTTATTTGACTAATTTTGAAATTGTGCCGGCCTCGGCTGATTTAGCCGGCGCCTTGGTGGAATTAGTAAATCTGCCTGACCGTGAGTACTACCTCAGGAATTTTATTGAGAAAATCCGCGACCGCTACGATTTCATTCTGATTGATTTGGGTCCGAGTTTAAACTTGCTGACCGTTAACGGTTTGCTGGCGTCAGACGAAGTTTTAATTCCCATTCAGTGCGAATACTACAGCTTGGAGGGCTTGAGCCAGCTTCTCCAGATTATTGATTTAATTAAAAACAATTTGGGTCACCCGTTAGAGGTAGCCGGCGCTCTTCTGACAATGTATGATAAAAGAGAACGACTTTCGCGGGAAGTGGCAAGGGAGGTCCGGCGGCGTTTTCCTTATCACGTTTATGACACCGAAATTCCGCGTTCTGTGGCGCTGGCCGAGGCGCCGAGTTTTCAAAAACCAATCGTTCTTTATTCACCCCAAAACCCCGGCGCTTTGGCCTATGAACGCCTAGCTAGAGAACTTATCAGTCAACTAACAACTAACAACTTATAACTATGCTTGGTAAAGGATTATCATCGTTAATACCGAAGAAGAACGAGGAGGAAAGATCATCTTCGAAAAACGCTGTCGTTTCGCCCCAACAAGGCGAAACACAACCTGCCTCTCAGTCTCGCTCTTCCGACACGCCGATATTTTCTCAGGTGATTTTTCCTCCTCGTGAGAAAGTAAGTAATAGGAAAGTATCTGCCGGCGATTCTATTTTCCAAATTGAAGTAGAAAAAATTAAACCCAACCCCTGCCAACCGCGGCGGGATTTTAAAGAAGAAGAATTGAAAGATTTAGCCGATTCAATCCGGGCTCACGGAATTTTGCAGCCGTTGGTGATTTCTAAAATTGAGAAAGAAACCGAAAGCGGCACCGAAGTGGAATATCAGCTTATCGTTGGGGAGCGGCGTTTAATGGCCGCCAAAATAATCGGTTTGGAACGCGTCCCAGCCATCATTAAGAAAATTGATGACCGCCGGGTAAAGCTGGAGATGGCCCTTATAGAAAATATCCAACGGAGCAATTTAAGTCCGATTGAAGCGGCCAGGGCCTATACCCGTCTTTATGAAGAATTTGGTTTGACCCAGCAGGAAATCGGGACGCGGGTCGGCAAAAGCAGAGAATCAATTGCCAATACGCTGCGGCTTCTGAAGCTGCCGCCGTCCATTCAAGAAGCGCTCGATCGGGGGCAAATTAATGAATCTCAAGCCCGCACCCTCCTCGCCATTGTTAACCCTCAAGAACAAGAAAAAGCTTTCGTTGCGCTTTTGTCTCAAAAATTAACGGTCCGAGAACTTCAAGAAAGAACAATTAAACAAAAGATAACCGACCCCCAGCTGGTTTATTGGGAAAAACAACTTGAAGAAAAAATCGGCTCGCCGGTAAGAGTGATTAAAAACGGTTCAAAAGGCAAAATCATCATCCAATTTTTTTCAGAAGGCGAGTGGCGAAATATTTTAGAAAAACTCATCGGTTCGGAGTTTTAAAGTGCCTACCCCGTTAGAAATAAGCCGCGCCAAGCGACTGCCGCCATCCCGCCAAAAGCGGGAGAACGGATTTCTAACAGGGTCTATCTATTGAATTTATATCTTATTTCTTTAGTAGCGGTGATTCCTTTGAGCCGGACAAGGAGTTTTTCAAACTTCGTCTTATCCAAAACATCGCATCGGATTGTTAGAGTTGAAAGGGCGCCGCGCGGATCGGCGGCGCTGTTGAGATAAAGAATGTTGATTTTCATTTTGCCGAAGATGTTGGTAATATTTTTCAAGTAGCCCGGTCGGTCCTGGTTGATGATTTTTAATTCCAGGCGCGGCTGTTCGGTTTGTTTTTTCAGTTTTCTGTCTTTTTCGCGAAGCACCCGCTGGATGCGGCTTTTGGCGATTGAAGTTTTAATGAAACGGAGCCATTCTCCCGAAGGTTTTTTGCCTTTTTGGGTGAGGATTTCCACGACGTCGCCGGAGCGCAATTCGTAATCAAGCGGCGCGATTTTACCGTTGACCTTGGCGCCGACGCACTGATCGCCGATCTCACCGTGAATCCGGTAAGCAAAATCAATCGGTGTCGCGCCGGCCGGCAGGTCAATGACTTCATTTTTTGGCGTGAGAATAAAAATTCTCTCCTTAAAGAAATCAACCTTAAGCGATTGGAGATATTCTTCACTGCCGCTGAAATGTTTTTGCCATTCCCGGAGTTGTTCCACCCATTGGAGTTCTTTTCGATTCGTCATCGAGCGCCACTTCTTGAAATATTCCTTGTCGTGCTTGAGTTGGCTATAAGTCCAATGGGCGGCGATACCAAGTTCGTTTTCCTGGTGCATTTCCTGCGTCCGGATCTGAATCTCGGTTATTTTGTTGTCGAGACAAAAAACGGTTGTATGCAAGCTTTGGTAGCCGTTCGGCTTTGGTCTGGCGATGTAATCCTTGAAACGGCCGGGCACCGGCGACCATTCCTGGTGGATGATACCGAGGACGATGTAGCATTCTTCAACGGTCTTAAGAATAATGCGTAGCGCCACAAGGTCATAAATGTTTTCCAGATTCATATCGTAGCGTTGGAGTTTTTTGTATAAACTGTAATAGCGTTTGGCTCGTGAATCTACGACAACGGGGTTTATATTATGTTCTTTCAATTTCTTCTCGATAATCGGTTTTACCCGAGCGGCATAAACTTCGCGTTCCTCGTAGCGCTCGCGAACATTTTCCATAAGCCAGCGATACTCATCGGGGTAGAGGTAGGAGAAAGTGATGTCTTCAAGTTCGCCTGAAAGTTTCTGCATCCCGAGACGGTAAGCAAGCGGCGCGTAGATTTCCATTGTTTCCCAAGCGATTTTTTTCTGACGGGCCGGCGGCAGAACACCGAGAGTTTTCATGTTATGGAAACGATCGGCGAGTTTTATCAAAACCACCCGCAGGTCTTTACTGCAAGCAATCACGAATTTACGAAAATTCTCAGTTTGAAGATCGGTCGGTGATTTAGGATACTCAATACTCTTCAGTTTAGTCAGGCCGTCTACTAAAAAAGCAATTTCTTCCCCGAACTTTTGTTCAATATCAGTATGAGAATAATACTCGTCTTCAACTACGTCGTGGAGAAGAGCGGCGGCGACTGACAGTTCATCAAATCCCCATTCGTGGACGGTTTGGGCCACCGCCAGGGAGTGGGTAATGTAAGGTTCGCCGCTTTCGCGTTTAGTGTTTTGATGAGCTTCTTTGGTAAAGTTGTAAGCTTTTATAACAATGCTTTCCGGAGGGTAAATTTTTAGCCATCTAGCGTTAGTCATACTTTTATAGTAATATAGTAACTGCCTGCCCCTACTCTTGACAAATGACAGTTCGGTAATAGAATTTTAATTACGTTAGCAGCAAAAGGTCGAGTTTGCTAAAACACTAAATACGCACGAATATAGCATAGCCGCTAATTTCACTAATACGATTCGTGATATTTGTGGCGCCATTCGTGAAAATTAGAGATTATGCGATTCAAACCATTATCAAATCATCTATTCATTGAGCCGATTGAGGAGGAACAAAAAACAAAATCCGGCATTGTTCTGCCCGATACGGCCGAAAAAGAAAAGCCCATTAAGGGTAAAATTATTGCCGTGGGACCGGGCAAGACAAATGAAAAGGGCGAAAGGGTTCCAATGGCGGTAAAGGTCGGCGACGTCGTCCTTTTTAAAAAATATGGGCCAGATGAGATTGAAATTGATGACAAGAAATATCTGGTCGGCGATGAGGACGACATACTTGCTATTATTAACTATTAACTATTAACTAATAACTAATAACTAATAACAACAGCAACTTATGTTATGGGTTATCAATTATAGGTTATAAGTTGCGAAAGAATATGGCAAAACAAATTTTATTCAACGAAAACGCCAGATCGGCGTTAAAAAAGGGAATTGATAAACTTGCCGAGGCAGTGCGGATGACTTTGGGTCCCCGCGGCCGGGCAGTGGTCATTGAAAAGGGCTACGGCGCGCCTCAAGTTACTTTTGACGGCGTTATGGTGGCAAAAGAAATTGAGTTTCAGGATAAATACGAAAATCTTGGCGCTGATTTCATCAAACAGGCGGCCGAAAAGACAAATGATGCGGTGGGCGATGGAACAACGACTGCCGTTGTTTTAGCCCACGCGATGATTGATGAAGGGGAGAAAATAATCCGCGAAAAAGGCTTTAACGTCATCCAACTCGCTGAGGAGATTAAAAAGGCGAGCGAGAAAGTGACAAAACTTCTTGAATCCCAAAAGGAAGCGATTAACGACAATAAAAAAATAGAAGAAGTGGCAGCCCTCTCGGCAAAAGATGAGAACATTGGCAAGCTCATTGCCGAAGTGATGACGAAAATTGGCAAGGAGGGCGTGGTCACGGTTGAGGACTCAAACACCATCGGCAATTCCTACGAAATGGTGGAGGGTCTTCAGTTTGACCGTGGCTATGTCTCGCCTTATATGATTACCAATGCCGAAAAAATGGAAGTGGTGTTAGAAGACCCTTACCTTCTTGTGACTGACCGAAAAATTTCGGCAATCGTCGATATTTTACCGCTACTTGAAAAAGTGATTCAGAGCGGCAAAAAAGAATTTGTAATTATTGCTGATGAGATTGAGGGTGAGGCGTTGGCAACTTTAGTCGTTAATAAGCTCCGCGGCGTTTTCAGCATTCTGGCGGTTAAAGCACCCGGTTTCGGTGACAGACGCAAGGAAATGCTTCAGGATATTGCGATTGTGACCGGCGCCCAG
>JAGUWR010000050.1 GCA_020062265.1 Minisyncoccota bacterium
AAACAATGGTCAGATCGCTCTGACGAATGAGTGGGCTCGGACAACTTCGAACCTTCCCATCGCATTTGGCATAGGTGATGGTAGCGTCAACTTGAAGCGGCATTTTCACCTCCAACCGTTTGAGAAGGATGCCGGCCACGATCTGACGATCGGGAAAACCAGGCACTTCCCGTTCAAGAAATGAAGCAAGAATCAAACGGTCATACCAGGCTGGCGCGCCTTCAAGAAGCGGCCAAACTTTATCCCTGAAGTTTATTAGAAATCGTTCGGCAATCTCTTCGGCTGATGAATCAACTCTGAAATTATAAGTGTCGGGGAAAAGAAAACCTTCAAGTAAACTAACCCCCGGAAGGAAAAGAAAATCTGCGGCAAGGTCAGCCGGTTCGACTGCGGTCAGAGTCCCTTCTTTGATAACGCCGGCATCAGCCAGAAGCGTATCAACATCTTTAAGAGTCATCCCTTCGGTGACAATAACCCGCACCTGCTTAACTTCGCCTCGAGTCAATACGTTCACTATTTGAGGAACACTCATACTTGCCTTTAGATCATAAACACCCGGCTGAAATTTTTGGGCCTTGCCGCTCATAAGCGAATAAAACTTGAATACACTAACCGATTTGATAAGAGAACGTTGGGATAAACGCGCGCCAATCTCACGGATACCTTCTCCTTTTTCAATCTTCAATTCCTCCGGCTCGGCTCGCGACACATTTGGCTGAAGACCGTAGAAAAAATAAGCAATTATAACAATGAAAAACAAGGATAGCGTCAAGCTACCAAAAAAACGAAAATTTAAAACACCTCTTTTGATACTATGAGGATTCAAGCTTTATGCGTTGAATTATACTCATAAGGATTGCTAACGTCAAGAGGCTGGATCCGCCGTAGCTCAGGAAGGGAAGAGTGATGCCGGTGACGGGAAGCAACCCTAAATTAGCCCCTAAATTCAAAATAAAATGAATAGCTAATATAAAAACAGTGCCCAGAACGATGAACTTCGAATAATTATCACGAGCCCGAATACCTATATTAGAGAGTCTATAAATAACCAAAAAAAATGTCGAAATTACGATAACGGCGCCAATAATTCCCCATTCTTCGGTAAAAGCGGCGAAGATGAAATCATTATGAGCTTCGGGAAGAAAACCGAGTCTCGCTTGACTGCCGGCGCCGAAACCCTTGCCCCACAAACCGGCCGAACCGATCGCAATTTTCGACTGAACAACGTTATAATTTACCCCTAAAGGATCAAAATTTGGGAAGAGAAAACCAATTAGTCGTTCCTTCTGGTAGGACTGAAGATAAAAATTCCAAATGAGGACGCAGCCGACAATCGCAATGACGATGCCGGCGACTAATTTCTTTTTATTCGCACCGCTCATAAAAAGAAAGCTCAGCCAGAGAACAATAAAAATTATCGCTGACCCAAAATCCGGCTGGATAGCGATAAGGACGGTTGGTATAAAAACATAGATTGATGAGACAAAAATATTCCGTCCCGCCCAAGCGGCGATGTAACGGCGAGCAAAAAAACTGGCTAACATAAGCACCACCGCTACCTTCATTAATTCTGACGGCCCAAACTGGAAATCGCCGATGATAAACCAGCTTTTGGCTCCGCGAACGGTCGCGCCTTGGAGAAGCACGGCGATAAGAAAAGCAATCCCCAGCCAGTAAAAGCCATGGCGAAACCAACCCTGATTCACCAACCAACGCCAATCAAACATTACCCCCAAAAAAAGAATAGCTAAAAAAAGCCCGCCCCAAACGAGCTGACGCCAAAAAAAATAGGGCGACGTGCTGGCAAGAGAAAGGAGACCGGCGCCAATAAGAATAACAATTCCAAAAATTAACGGCCAGTCAAGTTTTTTATAAAGATAAAGACTCATTAAGCCAAAATATTGTTATCGGGCGCTTACAAAAACCCGGGTTCTTTGAAGATCTATCCGCTCTATTAGTTGACGGGCCGCCGGCAGAAAAACCCCAAATGATTGACGACTGAGCGGCTCAAGTTTATTGATAATTGTCCGGGAAGCAGCAATTTCATAACCAAAATGATCAAAGACGATCACGCTAATCCTAATTTCGTCCACCAAAACCGAACTGTTATTGATAACTATTCCCTCTATTTGAATAGCGTTCTCGGCAATATTTGTGGAAACATTGGTAACGCCAACCGCCGGCTTAAAAAACTGCCCAGCTCGTTCCCATTTCACTTGAGAGATCTCCAGGTCTGCTCGGTCAATGTCGGCAGGATTTACCCTTTTTAAAATTTCAAAAATATACTTATTAGTTTCCGACGCGTACAAAAAATCAGATCCCCCGGCCTCGGCCGCCAATCGTCCGCCAGTGTTGTAAACTCTAAAAACGTAGGAAAATTCGCGGGCGCCGTAGCCAGAGTTCGGATTGGATATTTTAGCCAGAACAACACCTTGGTCGCTGCCCAGGAATAAAAACTGCGGCGAACTCGTGATTCGCAGAGGTGAAACAGCCGGCGTCTCTTCAACCACGTGTTTCTTGGGAGCGCCGCCGAAAATCCACCAGCCAATCAAAGAAAAAATAGCGATATAAAATAAACCGTAGAGAAATTGTTTATTAGAACGAGACATGTTGATGTGATTAAAATTTACAAGCTCAATAAATCATTCATCTTTCAACTCTGATTTTTTGAACAAGCTAATAATTTTTTGGAATTCTTTTGGTTTTGAGCTTACCCCGCCTACTAAAGCGCCGTCAATTTCTTTTTGGCTCAGAAAACCGGCAACGTTTTTTGAAGTGACCGAACCGCCGTAAAGTACTTTAACTCGAAACTTATAACTTATAACTAATAACTTTTTTATGTACTTTGCCATTTCCGCTGTGTCTTCTGGTTTATCACCCCGGCCGGTGCCGATGGCCCAGATTGGTTCGTAGGCAATGACTAATGACCGATGACTGATGACTGATGACTTTACGCCTCTTAAGTCTTTAGTGAGTTGATTTTTGACGTATTTTTTTGCTTCTCTTTCATTCCGCGTTAATCCGCGTGAAGTCCGCGTAAATCCGCGTTCTATCGGTTCGCCGACACAAAGAATCACTTTTAATCCGGCGGCAAGGGCAGCTTTCACTTTCTTATTAATTACTTCATCGGTCTCGCCCAAAGCTCGACGCTCCGAATGACCGATAATCACATATCTCACGCCAAACGATTTGAGCTGATCGGGCGATACTTCCCCGGTATAGGCGCTTCCGCCAGCCGGCGAATTCTCCCAAAAAACATCCTGGGCGCCAAGCCAAGCTTTTTTTACCAATTTTTTAATTGTTTTTAAAAAAATAAACGGCGGCGCAATGACCACATTTGAAGCGTCAATTTTCTTAGCCAGAACCAATGCTTCGCTCTCGCCGACTGGGTTCATTTTCCAATTGGCGATGATTAATTTTTGCATCATTTCTTTAATATTTTAGCCGCTTCGTCAGGATCAACCGGATTAATTTCAATGCCGGTGCCAAGCTCGAAACCGGCCGAGATATTAGTTTTTGGAATAACTTCAATGTGCCAATGGTAATTCTTGTATTTGTTCTTATTTTGAATGGGGGCGGTATGGATGAAAAAGTTGTAATCAGGATCGCTAAGTTTGCTTTTTATTTTTCTCAAACCTGTCTGCAAGGCCTCCACCGCATATCCTAATTCTAAATCAAGAGTATTCTCAAAGTAAGGGAGATGTTTTTGGGGAAATATTCTCAATTCAAAAGGTTCGCGTGATACAAACGGCGTAAAGACAACAGCCCCATCGTTTTCATAAATAATTCGTTTCTTCTCCCTTTGTTCATAACTAATAATATCGCAATGGACGCAGCGCCGATATTTTTTGAAATAATTCAGCGAACCGGTAAGCGAATGTTTGATATCCGGCGGTACAACCGGTAAAGCCAAAAGCTGATAATGGGGATGGTATACCGAAGCGCCGGCGGCCGGACCCCAATTGTGGAAAATTGAAATATAAGCAAGACAAGGATCATCTAAAAGCATTAGATAGCGATCGCGGAACGCTTCAAAGACTTGATTGGCCTGGCTCGGTTTGAGGTCAACAAAATTCTTATCGTGGTCGCGAGTGATAATAACGTCGTGATGGCCGATTCCTTCGGCTACCAAATAAGGACCATCGCGGAAAGAATCGGCGCAGACCTTGTGATGAACAACGGCCGGATATTTATTTTCCACAACTACCAATTCCCAGCCGCGTTTGCTCTCATATACTAAAATTGGTTTGTGACTCTTTAAAGGATTTTCAAAAGGACAATTTTTCTTGGGCCGATATGACTTATAGGTCTTATTGGTCCTATTGGACCTATCGGCCAAAAAAGTCTGCGGCTTTTTGCCCCGCTTCGGCGCGATAAGAATCCAATCGCCGGAAACCAAATCTTGTCTTAATTCAGACCTATTGGACTTATTGGACTTATTGGACTTATAAATCATATTTGTTAGTCCACAGCCACCATCTTACCCTTAAAACGTCCCAAAAAACCGAGAGATAACTTTTGAGACCGACGGCTGAACGCGGGTCATTCACCCACACTATCGGAATCTCTTTAATTTTATAACCTAATTTTTTAGCAAGCGCCAACGCTTCGGGGTCAAACCCGAAACGATTAATTTTTGAAATATTAAAAATCTGCTCGGCGGCTCTGGCGGTAAAACATTTAAAACCGCACTGGGTATCCCGAATGCCCGGTAAAAGGAGTGCTTGAATAATAAGATTGCCGATGTCGCCCAGCAGTCGCCGATACCAAGGCTGGGGCGGCTCTAATTTTGCCCCTTCAATATCCCGAGAGCCAAAAACAATGTCATATTTTTCTCCGCTTTGATCGGAAAAATACGGCCGCAATTTTTGGAATTGATCAATAGAGGTAGAATTGTCAGCATCGGTGAAAATCCGGAGTTCACCTTTTGCGCTAAGCATCCCCTGTCTCACTACCCGGCCCTTGCCGTGGTTGTCCTTGTTATCAATCAGACGGAGGTTGGGGATAAGATGAGCGAAACGTTTGACAACATCAGCGGTCTCGTCGCGCGAACCGTCATTGACCACAATAATCTCGTAAGGGAAATTAAATTTTGAGATATGACGATTGATGTCAACCAACGTCAGCGGCAGACGTTTGGCTTCGTTATAGGCGGGAATTATAACGGAAAGAAATGGTTTCATGGTTTTAACTTATGACTTAAAACTATTAACTTATAACGGCGGGTTATTAGTTATAAGTTATTGGTTATTAGTTGCACGAAATACAACGTGCCGGTAGCTCAAAAAGTTCCAGAGCATTGCAACAAAAACCGCCATGACCGCTCCGACATTCGCCCAAAGTTTTGGCTCAAAGCCGGCGGGCGGACCGATAACGTTTACAATAAGGGAAGCGACGCTCACATTAATCAAAGTGCCGATGAAAGTGAAGAACAAAAAACGGGCATACTCTTGCGGCGCAACCGGCATTCGGCTTTGAAACGTCCAGAACTTGTTCCAAAAATAGCTGTTAGTGGTAGCGACGAGAAAAGAAATTGCTTTGAAACCGCTGAAGTAAAAACCGGCGGCGATGTCCGTTGAATAAATAAGAAGATTAAGAACGCCGAGATCCAACAAAGTATTGAGGGTGCCGACGGCGGCGAATTTTCCGAATTGACCCAATACTTTCCAGAAACGACTCAAGAAATTTAAAATAACAAGGGCAATCGGCGCAAAAACAGTAAAACCGGCAACGGAAATAAAAACCAAAAGAGGAGTGATTCTTAAGCCGATATTGGCGGCGGGTAGAAGCACCAGCCAGCCGACAAGAAAACCGATAATTGAAACAATATAGTAATCTTTGAAGTCATAAGTCATTGGTCATTAGTTATTGTCTAAGTCTCTTGTAAATCTCCATCTCCACTTCCTCGCGCGGCCGACCGTATTTCACTCTAGATAATTCTTTTAGTTTCGCTGCTTGATCCGGATCGCCCCGTTCGGAGAGAAGTGTCTTAATATTGAACGGTTTAGCCGTCTCGCCCTGAACGAGAAACTTCACGTAGGCATTAAAATTATCAATGTTAATCAAATCCTGATCTTTAAAGACGGGCTCAAATTGTTTAACCAAAAACTCGGCGTCGGCCGCCCCCACCCGGAACGAAACAATGGACCCAACGTTGCCGAACACCGCCTCTCTGATTTTCTCCGGCAACTGAGCGATGAATTGGTGGGCGATGGTTAAATTAAGACGGTACTTGCGGGCTTCGGAAAGAATAACAGCAATGGAGTCGGTGGTAAAATTCTGAAATTCATCAATGAAAAGATAGAAATCGCGGCGCTGCTCTTGAGGAATATCAACTCGGCTCAAAGCCGCCTTAAGGAGTTTGCCCGCTACAATCATACCGAGAAGATTGGCATTGACGTCGCCGATTCGGCCTTTTGAGAGGTTAACAAGAAAAATTTTCCCGTTATCAATGACTTCCCTGAACTCAAAAGCCGATCGGGGCTGGCCGATTATCGGCCGCACATAGTCATTAGCGGTGAAAGTATTAAATTTGGAAGTGATATAAGGCGTAATATTGGCAAGCGATGCTTCACCGCCGGCTTTGCTTGCTTCCTTTTCCCAAAAATCAATGACAACCGGATTTTTAATCCGCCCGATTTTGCGAGCCCGGAAAACGGCGTCAGAGAAAACTCTCGGCACTTCCATCAGAGTCGCCGCTTCATTAACCGCATCCTCCATAAGAAGAAGAACCGCGTTTCTCATATACTGCTCAAACATCGGCCCGCCGGTCAGTTTAAGATCGTAAAGTTTGTCAAAAATATTGACGAGCTCGTTAACGATGAAGGTTTTTTCTTCGGGGCGGCTAAGGTTGTACTCAAGCATATTGAGACCAACCGGTCGAGTGAGATCGCCGGGGTCAAAAACAATAACATCGTCAAGGCGATGCTTGGGTATAGAACCAAGGATGCCCTCGATTAAATCGCCGTGAGGATCAAGAACAGAAACGCCCTTGCCCCGCCTTATATCTTCAACCGCCATATTAGTGAGAAGATTGGACTTGCCGGTGCCGGTTTGGCCGATGATATAGATATGGCGGCGGCGATCCTCATCACCGATTCTCACTTCTTTTGATTCGCCTCTAAAAGAGCTGTGGCCGATAAAGACGCCGTCTTTCACCAGGTTAGCCGGCGGCGGCGCTTCTCTCGCTTTAAGATGCTTGATTTTAGGAATAGCGGTGAAAGACGTCGGGAAATGAAAAATGCTTGCCAGTTCCTCGCTATTAAGAATGACTGTTTGATCTTCATTAAATTTACGGAAAGAAAATTGGTGGATAATTTTGTTAAAATTCTTCAGCCGAACCACTCTTAATTCATTCCGGCCAGGCGCGCCGAACTGAGCAAAACCTTCGGCCATGCCGCTGAGAAGGGCATCAGCTTGCAACTGGCTGGGCCCTGAAGCGATTAACCGAATGTTAACTTCAAAAAGCGGTTTGGCTGATTTCATTTCAACGGCTTTAATCGCTAATTCGTCTATAATTTTCTCTTTTGGCTCTTCTTTAGCTTTGCCTCTAAGCGCTTCGGCAAAATCTGACAGTGGAATTGAAAGAGGGTGACTAAGAATATCGCTCATTTTCCAACCTTTTTTAAGAGCTCGGAACGCGGAAAAAATATGTTTCTTATATTGAGGGGCTGACTTGACGACGATTTGAAGCGCCGCTCCCTCGCCAACTTCATTAACTTTGGCCAGGCCGCCAAGAATAGGCAGAAAAGTATCGGCGTTCATCTCTTGGTAGGTCCGAATCGGGAGAATAAAACGCTCCTTCTGTTTTACCGAAGCAACCGCTGTCGCTCCTGAATAGTTAAAAACATTATAGTCATCAACTTGTTTTACCTCGGCCTCGCTCCAGATTGACTGAATCTCTCGGGCCAGCACCTCACCTAAACTGATAGGGACGGCAATGTAGAAATGTATCTCCTCACCCACATAAGGAACGGCAACTTCAAAAATAAAAGGTTTCTTAAAAGTAGCGAAAGAACTAATGAGCTGTTCGGTGATATTGATTTCTTCTTTAACGTCTTTGCCCTGCTCTTTAACGCTGTAAGGCAAACGGATAAGAAAAAGTTTTAATTGGAGCGATTCCAAAATTTTCCGCCGGCGGACTCGGCGGCGGAAAAAATAGACCGCCACCCCGACGAGCACTACCAAAATAAAAATAAAATAAATATAGAAACTGGTCATCTAAATAATGCCCCGCTCTTTGAGAATGGGCAGAAGCTTATCAACCAACGCGTCATGAAAGGCGTCGGCCACAAAAGGCGGCTGCTGCTGCGCTTGCCGGATGACTTTATCAAGACCTTCGTGAAAAATCATATCAATCAGTCGCCCCACCTCGAGCTTAACTTCCGGCGGTGTGCTTTCGTCTTGAAGGTACGAAGGCAACATAGCCGCCACCGGCTGCGACGACGGCTCTACCGCTCCAGTTGTCGGCTCTGACGGAAGTTCTTTCTCTTCGTGAAATACCTTAAGCGATTCCCGCACTAATTCCCACTCGGGCTTTTTTTCAACTTCGGGCGCGGAACGGCGTTCTTTAATCTCGGCTGTCAACCGCTGAAGATCCCGTTCAAGAGCTTCGTGGAAATTCTTCACCTTTGGCATATAATTATTATAGAACAATGACTCGGCGCTGGAAAACAACAATATTCCTCTTATTGACAATCCTCTTATTTGCCTCATTTCTCCGCCTCTATAATCTCGATCAAACTCCGCCCGGCCTTTATGCCGATGAAGCAATGTACGGCAACAACGCTATCCAAGCGCTTGACAGCGGGTCGCCGGACGGCGGTTTTAAGGTTTTTTATGAGGAGAACAACGGCCGCGAAGGGCTTTTTATTAACATCCAGGCAGTGTTTATAGGACTTATAAGTCCTATCGGTCCTATTAGTCCTATCGGTCCTATAGGTCTACTTCGGTTGCCAAGCGCCATTTTTGGCATACTAACTGTCTTAGGAATTTACTTCCTCGCCAGAGAACTATTCCAAGAAAACTCTAAATCCGAACAGTTTAGGATTTCTCGTAGCGAGCTTATTGGTCTTTTCTCTTCTTTTTTGCTCGCTACGAGCTTTTGGCATCTCAATTTTTCCCGCATCGGTTTCCGCGCCATTATGGCGCCGTTTTTCTTAACCTGGGGGTTGTATTTTCTTATAAAATCCTATAATTGGTCCAATAAATCCTATTGGTCTTATTTATTGCCAATCCTCGCCGGCTTGGTTTACGGTCTCGGCTTTCACTCCTACATCGCCTACCGCGCCACTCCAATTTTAATTCTCTTAATTATTTATTGGATTTATCAATCTAATAAATCCAATTGGTCCTATTCGGCTAAAAAGAATTATTGGTTAACAACATTTCTCTTTCTAACCGCCGCCATCTTAACAGCGCTACCGCTCGGCATCTACTTTTTAGAAAACCCCCAGGACTTTTTCGGCCGGACCGCCCAAATTTCTATTTTCGATTCCCCGACTCCGTTGAAAGATTTAGGGATAAATATTCTAAAAACTCTGGGGATGTTCAATTTTGTCGGCGACCACAACTGGCGGCACAATATCGCCGGCAATCCGCTTCTCTTCTGGCCGGTCGGCGTTCTCTTCCTTATCGGTCTTGCCGCAACAATGGTGAAAACTTCCAAAACTTCGCCGGAGCGATTCCCGGCGGTAATCATTCTTACTTGGTTTATAGTCGCCGCTCTCCCGGTCATTATCTCAAACGAAGGAATGCCTCACGCTCTCCGAGCTATCCTGATGGCGCCGCCCGTCTTTATTTTGGCCGGCTTCGGCGGCATGTGGCTTTACGAAAAAATTAGACCAATAAGACCTATTAAACTTATTGGTCTTATAGGTCTTATGGCTTTTATCGCGGTCAATACTTACGTCTCTTATTTCATTGTCTGGGCGCGACAGCCGGCCGTCGCCGACGCTTTCCACCAGCGCTATGTCGAAATTGGCCGATATATTAATAGTTTGCCAAAAGAAACTCCTAAGTACATAGTCATTGACACTGGCGGCCACGACGTCCGCAAAATCGGCACGCCGGCCCAACCGATAATGTTCATCACCGACACTTTCCTGCTTTCAAAACAAAAAGAAAAAAATCTCCACTATATCTCGTCGGAGCAAATAGAGTCCGTCCCGGCCGGCAGCTTTGTCATCACCATTGACTGATTCTTAATCCCGCCGGTCGTAAAGAGTAAACATCAAATCGCAGGCCGAGCCGCCGGTGCAGGCAAGGGCGCCGGCCGCTTGAACCGGCGGGTTGTCGCTAGAATCGGTCTGGTAGTTAAGATAGAAACCATCATTATAGACGTCAATGTTGGCAATGATTTGGTTGTATTGGTCGCTATAAACGACAAACCAGTAGGAGCTATCGGCGTTCAAAACCGGTCCGGTCGGGAAATTAAACTCCAGCCAGCCGCTTGCCACAACTTGGGTATTGCTAACCGCAACAGATGTGCCTGTGGCAAAACCCGTCCCGCCGTCCCGCTCAAAAATTTTTACGAACGCCCCGCCGCCAATCTGAACGTTAAAATTGAATTTAATGGAGCTAACCGCGGCCGTGTACGGAATCTTAATCAACTGACCGGCCCGGTAAGAGGGCGGCTGAATTCCTTTTACTTCGGTAAAAGCGGTTAAACTGTTATCAACCCAATATTCTGGCTTGGGCACCGCTGGCGTGGTGGTCGCAAACAAAGTTGAAGAAGAATTACCGAGATAATCCAAAACTTTAATTTCTAAATTGTAAGCCGTAGCTGGCTTGGCAGAAATTTTAGCCCGGGGCTTTAAAAAATCCGTCAAATTCACCTTCTGCCACTCGCCGTTATCTACTCTTAATTCATAACGCAAAAGAAAATCCAACGTGTCCGGGTCAGACGAACACAACCAGGAAATGGTCAGTTCTGAAGTGGAAAAATCAAAAGAGGTTTCAATGCCGGCCGGTGCCGTCGGCGGACTGGTCGCTGGCGTTTCCTCTCTAAACTAATACCGCGTTTTATCAACCGCCACCAAACTGAAAATGCGCGTAAACAAACCCAACCGGTCAAGGTCGTAAAAGGCAATGGTTAAATAATCTGATGAGGCGGAAAAAACAACGTCCTGGGTAGAAGAAACCAAAGCCAGCTGGAGGTGGCCTGAATCTTCTAATTGAGAAGGGTTGAGGTAACGGATGGTCGGCGCGAAAGGAGGACACTCGGCGTTGGGGAGAACAATCGCTGACGTCAAATCATCAAACCGAGCTTGAGAGTTAAGATTGCAGCAAGGCGTATACCGGACCACAGCCGCTCCTGGTAAACTACCACTGGTGATTTGAGAAGCTGAATCCTTGTCAAAAATAATTGGATCAACCACATCATCCTCGTCTAAATAAAAAGCAACTAACTTATAAGGTTGACTTGAATCCGACAAAGCTGGAATGAACGGATAACTGTCATAATACAAATCAATCAAATAGAGTGTGCTGGTCGGATTGGGGTCTTTATAAAAATAGGCCGCCTTCAAGAAGCTCGGCACGGCCACGCTGGAAGTGGCAACGGCTGAAGCAAGGCCATCGCGGTCAATCGCCTGAATTGAAATTTCGTAAGGCCGGCCAATTTCATATATCCGTTGT
>JAGUWR010000034.1 GCA_020062265.1 Minisyncoccota bacterium
AGGAAAGATATTTTTAAAGCAGAGATTGTGGTTGGGAAGATTGTGATTCCCGGCGAGCTTTTAGTGGCGCGACGGAATATTGCAATGCGGTTTCCAGCGAACGGCCGCCAGCAGATAGAATTAAAAGCAAAAGGGAAGCTAACCGTTTACAATACCTTTAGTTCTGAACCGCAGCCGCTCGTTGCCACCACTCGTTTTCTCTCGCCGGACAGAAAAATTTTTCGGCTGGATCGGGCGGCGGTAGTGCCGGGGGCGAGAGTGGTTGACGGTAAGATTGCTCTTTCTTCAATTACGGTTGACGTTACTGCTGACAAAGCTGGCGCCGAGTACAATATTGACCAGCCAACGGGCCGCTGGTTCATTCCCGGTTTTAGCGGTACCCCCAGATATGAAAAGTTTTATGCCGAAGCGGCCGGTGTTTTTAGCGGCGGGTTCATTGGCGAGCGGGCGGTGCCGAATGATGAGGATATAAGCAACGCCAAAACAATTATAGAAAAGACCCTTAAGGATGCACTTTTTAGTCAGATGGTGGCTGTTGAAGATGAGCTGAAGTCTGTAGATGGTCTTTCGGTATTTAAGTTAGTTAAATTTGAAATAAATAATGAGATTGATGAAGAAAGCCGTTTTAGCGTTTTCGCTGAAGCCGAGATGCGCCGGATCGGATTTAAGGAAGAAATTCTTAGGAGCGCTCTAATTGAAAAGTTACGTCTTTCCGTCCGAGAAAGTTTAATTTATCCTATTACGGCGGCCGAACTTGATTTTAAGTACGGCGAAGCGCAAGGCGATCTTGAAAAGGGGACAGCTTCCTTGGTAATTTCTGGCCGGGTGATTTTTGCTCCGCCATTTGATAGCGATTCTTTCAAGCGTGAAATTGTTGGTTTTAGCGGCGATGAGCTTAGGCTGAGGGCTTACAGTATGCCTGGTCTTGAGCGGGCGCGGATTATATTCTGGCCATTCTGGGTTTATAGCGTCCCGACAAGGGAAAATCGAATTAACATAATATTGGAGTAGGGTTGACCTCGTTAGAAATTCGCCCTCCCGACATTCCTCCCGACACCCCGACCGCTGTCGGGAGGGATGTTGGGAGGGATGTCGGCAGCTATCTCGGGGCGGCTTACTTCTAACGGAGTTGACTTTTTTAGAGTGATTTGATATTTTTCAAACAATTAAACTCCGCACCAAAGGTGCGGGGAAAGGTCGAAAGTACGAGAGTATTTGATTGATAAGATTCAAGATTATGGCGAAAGCTGCAGATCAGGATTTCCTTGAGTTTCTGGTGAAATCCATTGTTGATTATCCAGATGAGGTCAAGGTTGATCGTAAGGTTGATGAGATGGGTGTGCTTCTTTCTCTGAAAGTAAATTCGCAGGATATGGGAAAGGTAGTTGGTCGTCAAGGTTCAACCGCCAAAGCCATCCGTTCGCTCCTCAGAATCGTTGGCATTAAGAACAATGCCCGGGTTAACCTCAAAATTGAAGAACCTGAAGGTTCGACTCGTTCATCGACCCCAAAATAGACCCCGTAATATAACTACGATAAACCGCCCCGACCGCCAAGTCGGGGTTGGTGTTATAATAGGCGATAGGAATGGTTAATTTTTATGTAATTACAATTTTCCCGGAGGTCTTTGAATCGTATCTTAAGACGTCAATTTTAGGCCGGGCCCAAAAAAACAAATTGATTAAAATAAATCTTGTAAATCTCCGCGATTTTACGGTTGATAAGCATAAAACCGTTGATGACAAGCCCTACGGCGGCGGGCCGGGAATGGTTTTTAAAATTAAACCGATTTACAAAACAGTTCATAAACTCACAACTCACAACCCACAACCCAAAACTCGTGTAATTCTTTTTTCAACGAGGGGCAAAAAATTTAATCAAAAAACGGCTAAACGTCTCAGTAAATATAAAAATTTGATTTTAATTTGCGGCCGTTATGAGGGTGTTGATGAAAGGGTAGCGAAATATATTGCTGACGAAGAACTTTCTATCGGCGATTATATCCTTTCCGGCGGTGAGTTGCCGGCAATGGTTTTAATTGAGGCGGTGAGCCGGCATCTCTCCGGCGTATTAGGAAAGGAAGAATCGCTTGAAGAATTGAAAGGTTCTTATCCGGTTTATACTCGACCCGAGGTTTTTGTCGTCAGGGGTAAAAAGTGGTGCGTGCCTAAAGTACTTCTTTCCGGCGATCATAAAAAAATAAAGGAGTGGCGGAAAAATATTTTTTGACACAATGATTGTCTTTCTGTTATGATAATAACCATCGGTTATGGTTATGGCACTTGATGTTGAGCAAAAACTGAATATGGAGCTCGAGGAAGCGGTCCGGGCCGGCGTTATTTATGGCCACAAGCGTTCGCGAACCAACCCGCGGATGAAATCTTATGTAGTCACCAACCGAAACGAGATTGAAATTTTAAACGTTGAAGAGACCCTTGAAACGCTGAAGCGAGCGACCGAGTATTTACAAGAGGTAGCCCGGAAAGGCGGTCTGATTTTTGTTGTTTCAGTAAAACCGGCCGCCCGTGAAGCAATTGATAAATTAAGCCAGGAATTCGGCTTTCCGAAAGTGACTAACCGTTGGCTCGGCGGTATCCTTACCAACTTCCCGATTATCAAAAAACGGCTGGAGTATTACCAGAACTTACGGATTAAACAACAACAGGGCGAGCTTGAGAAATATACGAAAAAGGAACAGCTCCGCTTTGACAAAGAAATAAAGAAACTTTCGGAGAATTTTGACGGGCTCGTCAACCTTACTCGTTTGCCTGATTGCGTTTTTATCGTTGATCCTTCCGAACACGAGACCGTTGTTAGAGAAGCCCGACACCTTAAAATCCCGATTGCGGCGATTATTGACAGCGACGACGACCCGGAGTTGATAGATTATCCAATTGTCGCCAATGACCATGCAAAATCAAGCATTGACTGGGTAGTGGGGAAGATAATTGAGGCGTTGAAGTCGATTAAACCAGTAGCTAATAATGACGACCGAGGCAATTAAAAAATTAAGAAAATTAACCGGAGCCGGAGTAATGGATTGTAAGCGAGCCCTTGAAGACGCCGGCGGCGACGTTGAGGCGGCAGTTAGGCTTATCCACGAACGCGGTTTGATAAAAGCCGAAAAAAAAGGCGAGCGGAAAACCGGCGCCGGTCTGATTGAGTCCTACATTCATAATGAGCGGGTCGGGGTGCTTCTTGAGCTTCGTTGCGAGACCGATTTTGTGGCCCGAGCGGGCGCCTTCCGAAATCTTGCCCACGAACTGGCAATGCAGATTGCCGCGATGAATCCTGAAAATCTGGAGTCACTCCTCAACCAGCCCTACATTAAAGATGAGTCAATCACCGTTAGTGAACTCATTAAGCGAGCGATTGTCAGCTTGGGCGAGAATATCAAGATTGAGCGTTTCTGCCGCTACGAGATTTAGAAATTATGGCAAAGTTCTTATCAGAAATTATAATTATGCTGGCTTTGGGGGTGGTGCTTTATCTTATGGCCCGGGCCTTGCCGCGAGTGGATGATACTGAAACAACTTCAGACAAAGTACCCGAACTTCATTGGTTTACGCCCATTCTTGAAAAAATAGACGAACGTTTGAAGCGTTTTCTTGAGCGTTCGTTCCGTCGTCTCAAGGTTGTTATTCTTAAATTAGACAATTTTGTCAGCGGCAAGCTGAACAAGTTTAAAAAAGAAGAGCCGAGGGAAATTAGCTTGCCGGTTGAAGAACCAAAAGAAGCGCCCCTTGAAGAAACCTTCCCGGAGAGTAAAGATATAGAATAGAAGCGTAGGTAGACCCGTAGGGGGCCGGATATGTTTATACTGCCGATAATCGTCATTATCTAATGAAATGGAGCGAGATAAAAG
Source organism: Minisyncoccota bacterium (assembly GCA_020062265.1). GTDB lineage: Bacteria > Patescibacteriota > Minisyncoccia > UBA6257 > GWB1-50-10 > JAGUWR01. The sequence goes on from JAGUWR010000034.1 coordinate 3,866, forward strand.
CAAGAAATGCAATATCGCTTGATGATAAAAAGTATCAGAAATATTTGATTTGATGTCTTGCGCAGGTGGCAGAGCGGTCAAATGCACCTGACTGTAAATCAGGCGCCTTTATGGCTACGGGGGTTCGAATCCCTCCCTGCGCACTAAAACTAACTTTGTCGGAATTGATTGCTCCGCTCGCCGAGCGCGAGGCGCGCGGCTCGCTTCGCAAAGCAAAATCCGCTTTTGTTTTCGCCGTAAAATCCCAGAGTTCGCCCCAATTGATTGAAAGTGTTTTGTCCTTGATTTCGGGGTTAGAGCCGAGGGAGCGGAAAAAGTTGCGCCATTCGGCGTAATTTCTTGTTTGCGCCGCTTTTTCCGCTTCTTTCAAGGACAAAACGAAACCCCGCAAGGGTTCGAGCCGATTCTTTCCCTGTTGCCCAAAATTTGTTTCTGATTCGAGCAAACCCGCTTTTTCGCGCATGAGCAGGTCTTTGCGCTGTAAGTACATTTCGCGCTC
>JAGUWR010000008.1 GCA_020062265.1 Minisyncoccota bacterium
ACGGTAAAATCAGCATCGGTTTTCTCCTTGTTCAGGATTTCGTTGCCATTCTCATTCTTATTTTTCTCGCCGGCCTTGGCACCGGAAACAATAATTTGCCTTTACTTGCAGCAATTCTCACAATCGGGGAAGGTATTGTGCTCTTTATTGTTATGTTATGGCTTAGCTATCGGGTTCTGCCTAAAGTTTTCGACCGAATTGCCCGTTCCGAGGAGCTTCTTTTTCTTTTGAGTTTAGCTTGGCTTTTTTTGGTAGCGGCAGCGGTGTCGCGGATAGGTTTTTCAATTGAGATTGCCGGGTTTCTCGCCGGCCTCGCTCTGGCTAATTCATCAGAACGATTCCAGATTGCGAGCCGGGTTACCTCTCTCCGCGATTTTTTCATTCTTATTTTCTTTGTTATTCTCGGCTCTTCGGTGGCACTCTCTGACGTGAGCGGTCTTATTTGGCCCATCGCCGCTTTCACTCTTTTTGTTCTCATCGGCAACCCGCTTATCGTTCTCATCATAATGGGCCTGATGGGTTACCGGAAGCGGACAAGCTTCCTCGCCGGCGTCACCGTTGCCCAAATATCCGAGTTCAGCTTAATTCTCGCCGCCGTGGGTCTCAAGGTTGGCCACATTAGCCAGCCGATAGTGGTTCTCATTTCTATCGTCGGCATCATTACCATTGGTCTCTCAACCTATCTTATTGTCTATGCTGACCGGGTCTATAAAATGATTTCGCGGCTTCTCTCTATCTTTGAGCGGCGCCGGATCGCCGAATCGGCGATGCCGCTTGAAAGATTCCGAAAGCCGGTAGTTCTTATCGGCTGTCATCGGACCGGCGAGGCGATAGCGGCGAGCTTGCCGCGAGAGGATGTTCTTATTATTGATTTTGATCCTGATGTGGTGGCGCGGATGCGCGGTCGCGGCTATGCCACCCTTTACGGCGACGTTCGCGACCGAGAAATATTTGAAGTGTCAAGGATGGTTCAAGCCCGGCTCATTATTTCCACCAGTCCTGATCTTGAAGATAACCTTACTCTTCTTGAAGAGTTGAAAAATATTTCCCCGCGGCCCAAAATCGTTGTTCGGGCTGAAACCGAAGAAGATGCCCGTCTCGTTTATGAAGCCGGCGCCGACTATGTCCTCTTGCCGCATTTTACGTCCGGCCAGTATTTTGGGAAAACCATTATCCTTGATCCGGAAATGAAAATTTTGGAGGAACTTAAGAACCACGATTTAGGGTTGTTAGAAATTAAGCCATAATGTTCCATATAATTAGCGATCGCTAATTATATGGTTAGTATATGGTTGAGTCGTTAAATCATTGAGTCCGTTAAGCCATTGAGTCATTAAAGCGTTATATTACAAGCGGCGTTCCAGCGCTTGTCTTAATGTTTCTTCGTCAGCAAATTCTATCTCGCCGCCCGTAGGAATGCCCCGGCCGAGGCGGGTGATTTTTTCTGATAAATCTTTAAATTCTCCCTTGATAATTCCCGCCACTAAATCGCCAAAGGTATTGGGATTGACGGCGATGATTATTTCTTTCACTTTTCCGTTAAGTTCTTTTTTGATTTTATCTTTTAGATTTTGAAGCCGGAGTTTTTGAGTTGTTTCAAGCGTACCCCGTTCGGCAAGCTCGCCGAGGATGAGATAGTGTCCTTTGAAATTTTTTGCCCGCTCAAGCGAGAGAAGATCGGTCTCTTTCTCGACAATAGCAATCGCTTGAGCATCACGCCTCGGATCAGTACAAATAGCGCAATATTTTTTATTTTTGTCTTTGAAGAAAAAGCAGCGTTCGCAGCGGTTTAGAAATTTAAAACCGCCGACGGCTTTTTCAATTTCACTTAAACTGTTTTTATCGAGCGAGGCAAAATAGAATCCCAGTCGGGTGGCTAGTCGCGGTCCGATGGACGGCAACTTTGAAAAAACCTCAATGAATTTTTGAATAGTTTCGGGAATCATTCAGTGTAAGCCTCTTCAGCACGACGGGTATCGATGTTTCTGAAACTGACTTTCTCGGGATCAAAACGGAGTTGGACCGATCCAAGCGGACCATTCCGGTTTTTAGAGATAATAATCTCGGCGATATTTTGTTCTTCTTCAGGAACGTCCATTCTTTCTCTATCTTTACGATAGATGAAAAGCACTACATCGGCATCTTGTTCCAAACTTCCGCTTTCGCGCAAATCCGAGAGCCGGGGGATTTTGGTTTCACGTTTATCAACTTCTCGGGAGAGTTGAGAGACGGCGAGGACCGGTATGTTAAGTTCGCGGGCGAGCGATTTCAAGCCGTGCGATATCTCCGTGACTTGCTGGACCAGGCTCTCTGAGTTGCTTCTTGGCTGGGCGAGCTGAAGGTAATCAATGATGAGCAGTTCCAGCCCGTGTTCAATCTGGAGCCGCCGCGCCATCGAGCGCATCTGCATAACATTCGGTGAAGGTGTATCATCAATGAATATCGGTGCTTTAGAGAGATCATCGAAGGCCTGCTGGATCATTCGGAACTCCATTTCATTGCTCAATCTTCCTGTCCTAAGACGCCAGAGAGGAACTTGAGCTTGAGCGGCGATGAAACGGTCAATAACTTGTTCCCGGGACATCTCTAGCGAGAAAATACCGACGGGTTTGCCTTCGAGAGCGACGTTTCGGGCGACGTCGAGCGCAAAAGCGGTTTTACCGAAAGAGGGACGGGCGCCCAAGATAATGAGTTCCGAACGTTGGAAGCCGGAAAGGATGTTGTCAAGCCCGTCGAAGTGGGTAGCGACGCCGCGGAGTGCGCCTTTGCCGCTGTGTAGTTTCTCAAGACGTTCATAAGCCGAAGGCAAGTCCTCTTTAATGGCAGTAAACTTCTGCGGTCGGGAGCGCTGGGAAATATTGAAAATTTGTTGTTCAACGTCGTCGAGAAGCAATTCCATATCCGTCGTTTGCTCAAAGGCTTTTTCGTTTATTTCTGAAGAAGCGCGGATAAGATCGCGGCGGGTTCGCTTCTCTTTAACGATGTTCGCGTAGTGAGCAATGTGGGCCGCGGTCGGGACACTATTAATAAGATCGGTGAGATATTCAACGCCGCCGACATTGGCCAGCAGTTTTTTTTCTTTAAGTTTTGTTTTTACGCTTAAGACGTCCACTGGCTC
>JAGUWR010000009.1 GCA_020062265.1 Minisyncoccota bacterium
TTGAGCGAACCAAAGAAATGCTGGTGATCGGGATGTTCCGGCCGGACGATGCTCGGGCTCAAGAAGCTCTTCGCTTCATCGCCAAACAAAACAGGTTGAGTCTTGGCGTGTATCTGATTACTTACTCCGATCTTCTCGCCACTTGGCGGCTCTACGCTCCTTACAAAACCGAAATTGAGGTAGCCGTCCGTGAGTTCGGCAGCCGAGCCGAAGAAGAGCGGGTAGTCGGTTTGGAAGAGGGCGGCAGCGTCGAAGAAGCGCCGATTATTAAGATAGTCGCTTCAACTCTTCGTCAGGCAGTGGAAATCGGCGCTTCTGATATCCACATTGAACCCCAACGGAATCGTTTGAGGATTAGGTTTCGAATTTACGGCGAGCTTGAGGAAACGGCTTCGTTGCCGTCAAGTCTTAGCCAACCGGTCATCTCCAGAGTAAAAGTGCTTGCCCGTTTAAAATTGGATGAGATGCGGATTCCCCAAGACGGCCGGTTCCGGACGATTGTTTTCGGCCGCGACATTGATTACCGGGTAGCCACTTTTCCTACCCCCAGCGGCGAGAAAGTGGCGATTCGAGTTCTTGACCCTTCCACCGGCTTAAAGAGTTTTGAAGATATGGGATTGAGCGATTACAATTTCAAAATTCTTAATGAAGCTATAATGCGGCCCTATGGGATGATTCTCATCAGCGGGCCTACCGGTTCTGGCAAGACCACCACTCTTTACGCCGTTATGCAGCGGTTGAACGAGGAGAGAGTCAACATCGTTACCCTCGAGGATCCAGTGGAGTACTTTATGGAAGGGATTAATCAATCACAGGTGAAACCGGAGATTGGTTATGATTTTGCTTCGGGGCTTCGTCAAATTCTTCGCCAGGATCCGGATATCATTATGGTCGGTGAAATCCGTGACCCGAAGACCGCTTCGCTTGCCGTTAATGCCGCTCTCACCGGTCATATTATGCTTTCAACCATTCATACTAATAATTCAATCGGGGTCGTTCCGCGTCTCGTTGACCTTGGCGTCCCGCCGTTTCTGCTTTCTTCGGCATTGAATTTGATGTTAGCTCAGCGTTTGGTTCTCCAACTTTGTCCTCAATGCAAGATTGTTGAAGAGGCGCCGCCGGAAGTGACTGAAATTATAGAAAAGAATCTTGGACAGCTGCCAGCGTCTCTTAAAACGAAATCGAATTTTAAAAAACCTTATCGCATTTACCGCACCGGCGGAAAAATCGATTGCAAGACCTGCGGCGGCAAGGGGACAACCGGTCGGATCGCCATCTTTGAGATATTCCGGATGACGCGCGAGCTTGGCGATCTTATCAGTTCAAGTTTCACCGAGGGTAAGTTGTGGGATGAAGCGAAGCGGCAGGGCATACTCACTCTTCGGCAGGATGGTATTATTAAGGCGCTGGAAGGAAAAATTTCAATGGAAGAGGTGTTGAGGGAAACAGCATGATATTGACTAATGGCTAATAACCAAAATAACTAATGACTAATGACAAGTTATAAGTTATGAGTCATAAGTTATAAGTTGCGAAGCTATGATTGACTACAAACAAAAACTAAACGAACTGTTGCTGGCGGCGGCTAAACAGAATGCGTCGGATCTTCATATTGGCGTTGGCCGCCGGCCGACCTTAAGGATTGACGGCGTTCTCATCCCGCTCGCCAAAGAATCGATCCTTGCTAAAGACGATGCCGAAGGGCTGGTTTTTGCGCTCCTTACCGAAGAACAGCGCCAAGAGTTCCTGAAAGAGAAACAACTTGATTTTTCTTACAACTATGAAGATAAGGCGCGGTTCCGGGTGAACGTTTACTTCCAGCGCGGTTTTTCGGCGGCGGCCCTGCGGTTAATCCCGGCTCATATCCGGACTATTGAAGAACTTAACTTGTTGCCGATCCTTCACGATTTTACAAAACTCAACCAAGGTTTCATTCTCGTCGTGGGACCGGCCGGCCATGGCAAGTCCACCACCCTGGCCGCTCTTCTTGATGAAATTAATCACAAAAGAACCGAGCATATTATTACCATTGAGGACCCTATTGAGTATGTTTTTGCCCAGGATCGTTGCATTATTTCCCAGCGTGAGGTAGGTCTCGATGCGATTTCATTCCATTACGCGCTTCGTTCCCTTCTCCGTCAGGACCCCGACGTGATTATGGTTGGCGAGATGCGTGATCCGGAAACTATTGCTACGGTAATGACCGCGGCCGAGACCGGCCATCTTGTTTTTTCCACCCTTCACACGAATTCAGCTTCTCAGACGATTGACCGTATCATTGACAGCTTTCCTTCAGAACAGCAAGGCCAGATTGTTTCTCAATTAGCGTCAACGCTTGTGGCGATTGTGTCGGAGCGGCTCATTCCTCGTCTCGGCGGCGGCCGCGTGCCCGCCACCGAGATTATGTTTGTTAATTCGGCTGTTCGGAATTTAATCCGCGAGCGGAAAATATACCAAATCGACCTCGTGATTGAGACGAGCATCCAGGAAGGAATGATTTCGCTTAATCGTTCTTTGGTAAATCTGGTTAGGCGAAAAGAGATTTCGCTGGAGCAGGCCGAGAGTTATTCATTGAACCCGGCCGAACTCCGCATTCTTCTCGAACGGACTTGACTAATACTAATAACTAATAACTATGGAAAAGTTAATGAAACGCTGGCGGGAATTGATGTTTTGTGCGATAATAAGTTCATTACAGAGAGTAAGTTCTTAACTCTTAAATGAAATTTAGTTACAAAGCAAGAACCCAAGAAGGACAACTTCAAGTCGGCAATGTTGAGGCGGCTAGCCGCGAGGCGGCCGTGAATATTCTTCTCAGTCACGGCCTCTTTGTTCTCACTCTTGAGCCGGTGGGAGAAGAACGGTGGTACAACCGGATTGTTAATTTTTTCCAGCGGGTCAAAGTTGCCGATCTTATGATTTTTACCCGCCAGTTCGCTACCCTTCTCTCTTCGCAGGTGCCGATGGGTGATAGTTTGAGGAATCTTTACCAGCAGACCTCCAAGCCGGTGCTGAAAGAAGTCATCGCCGAAGTGATGGCAGATGTTGAGTCCGGCTTTGCTCTTTCCCAGGCCTTGGGTCGCCACCCCGGCGTTTTCTCGGAATTCTACGTCAATATGGTTAAATCAGCCGAAGTTACCGGTCGTTTGAGTGAAATCCTGGAATTTCTTGCCGATTATCTTGAGAAACAGTCAATTCTTATTAGTAAGGTGCGGAACGCGCTCGTTTACCCAGCTTTCGTGGTCGGTCTTTTTATTGTGGCGGCGTTGATTATGGTGACAATGGTCCTTCCTCAAATTACGCCGATTTTCAAAGAAGCCAATATCAAATTGCCGATTTTCACTCAATTATTAATAAGCGGCGGCGAGTTTTTTTCCGAGTGGTGGTGGGTTCTAACCGTTCTTCTCGCCATCCTTATTTTTCTTTTGGTCGATTACAGTCAAACCAAAGAAGGAAGAATTGTATTTAATGAAGTAAGTTTGCGTCTGCCAATAGTCGGCAAGCTTTTTCGTCGTCTTTATATTTCCCGTTTTGCCGAGTCGGCAAGAGTCCTTATTAAAGGCGGCCTGACCATTCCTCAAGCAATTGAAATTTCCGCTCACACCATCGGCAACTACGTTTACCGCGACATTCTTCACGAGGCCGCTCAAAAAATTCGCCAGGGGCAGCTGCTTTCTCAAGCGCTTAGAGACAACCCTTATTTCCCGCCCTTAGTGTCTCAGCTCATTGCCGTCGGCGAGTCCACCGGTCGTCTTGAAACTCTTTTGGAAAAAATAAGCGATTTTTACCGGCGGGAGGTTGAGGATATGGTAAGCAATCTTGTTGAGCTTATTCAGCCAATCCTACTGGTAATCATCGGCGTTTTGGTCGCCGCTCTTTTTGCTTCAATTCTGCTTCCGCTTTATAACCTGACACAGTCGTTTTAAATTAACTAATAACTAACTAACTAGTTATGCTATAATATTTCTAAGGAAAGAAAGGTCGAGTAAAAAACTAATAACTAACAACTAATAACACTATGATTAAACAAAAAGGTTTTACTCTAATCGAGATGCTGGTGGTTATCGCCATTGTCGGCATTCTTTCGGCGGTCGTGTTGGCAGCGCTTGGGCCGGCAAGGAATAAAGCAAAAGACGGAAGAATTGTTTCATCATTAAATCAAATTCGAGTCATTGCCGAAACTTTATATGATAGTACCCTTGGTACTTATCCTAGTACTGTTGATAGCGTAAGCACAAGCACAAGCACAAGCACAAGCACAATAGTCAATGGTAATATTAATATTGATATTGAGAAACTTAGAAAAGACATTACTAACCAAGGGGGAACACCAACTATCAATTGCACGACTGTCAGGCAGGGGTGCGCGTTTTCCTCAAGTCTTAATCTTGGCGGCAATTATTGTATTGATACTACTGGTAAAACTTCCAACGGCAAGGCGGCTAATGGCGTTTGTCCATAATGAAGGAAAAAGGCTTTACTCTAATTGAAATGTTGGTGGTAGTGGCGGTCATCGGTATTCTTTCTTCAATTCTTTTGACTGCTCTTGGCCCGGCACGGTATCGAGCAAAGGATTCTCGGATTGTTCAAGAAGTAAATCAAGTCCGGTCTATAGCCGAGACCCTTTATGACGGGACCTATGCGGCCCTTGAGACACCGCCGGTTATTGATAAACCCGAGCTTCGGACGCTTGCCGAGGATATCGCCTTACAGGGCGGCGAGCTTAGAATCGTAAAGTCGTCGTCGCTAACGGCTTTTGCCGCTTACTCAAAACTGAACACAAAAGTTGGCGTTGAACCCGATGTAAAAGTGAACTACTATTGCGTTGACAGCGGGGGCCGAGCGGTTTTCACCACCACCGAGCCCGACCCGAACAGCGGCAAATGTCCTTCTTAGAATTGGCGATTCTTTTTGTTTTTGGTACGGCAGTAGGAAGCTTTTTAAACGTAATAATCCATCGGTACTGCCCGAGTTTTTTTATTTTCAGCCGAAAAATCATCGGCGGTCGCTCCCATTGCCCCCATTGCGGCGGTATCCTTCGCTGGTTTGAACTTGTTCCTTTAATTTCTTTTTTTATTCAAGGCGGTCGTTGCCGGCGCTGCCGCGCCCGCCTTTCCTGGCAGTATCCGCTGGTTGAACTGTTAAGTGGTTTAATTTTCGTCGTCGTTCCTTTTTATTTTCTTGGTCCAATAAGCCCAATAAGCCCAATAAGCCCAATAAGTCCAATAAGTCCAATAGGCCCAATTGGTCTGATGGGTCTTGTCTTAGTCATAGCTTGGGTTTTAGTATTTTTAACCTGGCTTCTTATTTTTTTCATAGATTTGCGCTGGTTCATAATACCTAACGAGCTTAACGCGGCGATTGCGGTTCTTGGCGTTTTTATAACCGCCGGGTTGGCCCTCGGCCAGGATTTTATTTCGCCTTTTTCCGATTCCTTTCTCCGGTATTATGCCCTTATTTTTTCGCCGTGGCCCGGCCAAGTCATTATTAATCATTTTCTCGGCGCCCTTGCCGGCGGCGCTGTTTTCGGACTTATTTTCTTTCTCGGACGAGGACGGGCGATGGGTTTAGGCGATGTAAAACTCGCTATAGTGTCTGGTCTGGCGTTTGGCTGGCCAGACATTGGTTTGGCTATAATACTTTCATTCCTTTTGGGAGGGGCGGTTGCTGCTGTTCTTCTTGCCGCTGGTATGCGGTGTCTTCGCGATAAGATTCCTTTCGGTCCTATTTTTGTGGTTGCCGCCGCGGCGATAGTATTCTGGGGCGAAAAAATCATCGCCGGTTATTTTCAGCTTTTCAGTTTACCGCTCGGCTAAGGTATAATTAACTTAATGAGAAGAGGATTTACGCACATCGAGATTGCAATTGTGTTGATGATTACCGTTGTTTTGTCTTCAATGCTTATTAGCTATAATCGGGCTGGCCAGCGTCAGATTACTCTTTCTACCGAACAAGCGCGAGTGGTCGGGTTTCTCACTCGGGCAAAGGCATTCGCTTTAGAACGAAATCTTTTCCGGGGTGGAGAAAACGCTTGCGGTTTTGGGGTTCATTTTCCGTCCCAGAATAAGCTTGTCATTTTTAAAACTGTGCCAGGAGTAGATCAAAGCTGTCAAAAGATTTATGGGATTGGGGTAGGCGAAGAAATAGAACTTGATCCTCGGGTTAAAATTAAAGGTGCTCGCCCCGATATCTTTTTTGAACCTCCTTATCTTGTTACTTGGTTAGGTGGTAGCAAATTAAATTTTATATCAGAGATTGAGTTAACAGATGGGAGTATGGTCGCTTCTATTCAAATCGGGCCCGGCGGCGACATTTCAGCCGGCGCTATTCAATGAGAATGATTAAATTATTTAAAAATTTTAAAAATAAAAAAGGCAGTTTTTTAATTGAGTCAATTGTTTCCGTTAGTTTAGTGGTAATCGGCTTATTGGGGATTCTTGCGCTTGTTACTAAGTCAATTAGTTTAAACAATAACGTTCACGGCCGTTTCATTGCCGCCAGTTTAGCGGCCGAAGGAATTGAGGTGGTAAAAAATATTATTGATACCAATATTGCTCAAGGTTTTGAATGGGATAGAGGAATTAATAATGGTAATTATTCGGTTGACTATAATAGCGCTATTTTAGGTGAAATACAACCTAACGGTTGCGGAGAATATCTTTGTTTTGATTCTAACTCGAAGGTCTATAGTCACAGCGGCGGGGGTAACCCCAGTGTTTTCAAGAGGAGTGTTAGAGTGGCAAAAAACAGTAACGAAATACAAGTTAATTCCATAGTTAGTTGGTTAGTTAAAGGCGCGTTGTCAACTATTAATGTTGAAGATCGCTTTTATAATTGGCGGCAGTAATGAAAAACTTAAAACTTAAAACTTATAACTTAAAACTAAGAAATAGTTTCACCGTAGTAGAATTGTTAATGGCGATGTCGGTGTTTGCTATTTTAGTGACGATGGCGGTTGGCGTCTTTATCCAAGGACTGCGGAGCCAGCGATTGCTAATCTACCTGATGGCGGTCAACAACAACGCCGGGTTGGTGCTGGAGCAGATGGCGAGGGAAATTAGAACGGGATATAAATTTAATTCTAGCGGGGGGTCTCTTAGCTTCACGAATTTCGAAGGAGAGAATGTGAGTTATAGTTTGGCCGCCGGCCGTATCACTAAAAATAGCATTCATCTTACCGCGCCTGACGCGAACATTAGGTATTTATCTTTTTTCGTCAATCAACAACAGGGAAATATCTGTAATCCTTGGCGGATTACGATTTTTATGGAAGTGGCATCAAGAAAAATCGGCGTCGTCCAAACGGCTCCTCTTCAGACAACGGTAAGTTCAAGAGTTCTGCCGGTTGAGGTTCCCGGCACAGCTCCAGATGATGAAGAGATTAGAAGCCAATGCAGTACCTGATGAAAAATTACAAATTACAAATTACAAATTACAGATTTGTTAGGGGGCAAGCAATGATTCTCACGACGTTGATGATCGGGGGTTTATTTTTAATGGCAACAGCTATTGCCGGTCTTTTAATGTTTTACCAGCTTCAGCAGGCCACTGATTTTGGCAATTCAACAATTGCGATTTTTGCCGCCGATGCCAATCTTGAGCGGGCGATTTACTATTATTTTTACGAGTACCAATATAATCCATATAATCCAGGTCTGTGTTTCCCTCAATCTTGTGATAGTGGGGCGCCGGTAAATCTTAGTAATGGAGCCAGCGGTTCGTCTAATTTAATCATTCCCCCGCCGGATATAGCGATTTTCTACCCTACGACTACTATTACCGCCATCGGTTTTGATGTGGGCGGGAGAACTATTCGTCTTTTACAGACAACTCTTCGCCCAACTGCTGAGCCGCTTACTCCATAAGTGAGTTTGTAAAAATATGGAAAGAAAAGAAGCTGCGGCGCGAATTGAGAAATTAAAAAAAGAAATTGACCGTTACCGTTACGCTTATCATGTTTTAGATAAAGAACTGATTTCGGCGGAAGCTTTAGATTCTCTCAAAAAAGAACTTTTTGATTTGGAGCAAAAGTTCCCTGAATTTGTAACTCCCGATTCGCCGACTCAGAGGATAGCAGGACGGCCTCTTGAAAAATTTCGAAAGGTTAAGCATGAACAGCCGATGCTTTCTTTTAACGATGCTTTTTCTGAAGAAGATATGAAAGATTGGTTCACGCGTCTGGAGAACTATCTTGGATACAAGATCAGCGTTAATCAGCTTAGTAATCAGCGTCAATTAGCGGCATTCTACTGCGAGTTTAAAATTGACGGTTTAGCCATTGAGCTTGTTTATGAAAAAGGCATTTTGGTTCAGGGTTCAACGCGGGGCGACGGCATCACCGGCGAAGACATTACTCAAAACTTGAGAACTATTGAAGCAATTCCCTTAAAGTTAAATGTTGAATGGGGCAAGAGACAAGAAAAAATTAAATCCATATCTCATGCCGCATTATCCGGTAAACTCGTTGTTCGGGGCGAGGTCTTTATCGCCAAAAAAGAATTTGAACGAATAAATAAAGAGCAAGAAAAAAAAGGCGAGAAAACTTTTGCCAATCCCCGCAATATGGCGGCCGGTTCAATTCGCCAGCTTGACCCGAAAATTACCGCTGGCCGCCGTTTAGATTCTTTCCAATATGCTATTGTGACCGACATCGGCCAAAAAACACACGACGAAGAGCATCAAATTCTAAAATCTCTTAGCTTCAAAACCAACCCTAATAATAAATTAGTCCATTCTTTAGAAGAAGTTTTTGAGTTCAGGAATTATTGGGAAAAACATCGCGATAAGTTGGATTATGAAATTGACGGTATCGTGGTCATTATTAATGACAACAAAGTTTTCGCTGACGGCGGAGTGATTGGTAAAGCGCCGCGAGCGGCCACTGCTTACAAATTTTCACCAAAAGAAGCGACAACCATTGTTGAAAATATTGTTGTTCAGGTTGGCCGGACCGGCGCTCTCACACCGGTGGCAAAATTAAAACCAGTAGAAGTCGGCGGCGTCACAATCAGCAATGCCACTCTTCATAATTATGATGAGATTCAGCGCCTGGGTTTGAAAATAGGCGATACTATTATTATCAGCCGGGCCGGTGACGTTATCCCTCAAGTAACAAAAGTTTTAAAAGATTTGCGGACGGGAAAGGAAAAAGAATTTCAGACGCCAACCCAGTGCCCGGTTGATGGTTCTAAAATTATCAAGGACGGCGTCATTTATCGTTGTTCTAATCCCAAATGCGGCGCCCGCCATCGCGAAAGTTTGCGTCATTTTGTTTCTCGGGGCGCTTTTAATATTCAGGGCTTGGGGGCGAAAATCATTAACCGGTTTCTGGATGAAGGTTTGATCGCCGATGCCGCCGATATTTTTACCCTTAAAGAAGGCGACATTGAAGTTTTGGAGCGTTTCGGCGGAAAATCAGCCCAAAACATAATTTACGAGACTAAGTCTCGTAAGATTATTAGTTTACCGAGATTTATTAATGCTTTGGGGATTCTCCATGTTGGGGGAGAAACAGCGTTGCTTTTAGCGCGAAGTATAATGGAAAATGTAAAAAGCGGCAAAGGAAGGATAAAAATTAAAGATATTATAAATTACATGTTGTATGTCTCATTAGACAATTTACAAGAAATTAAAGACATTGGGCCGAAAGTCGCCCGGAGCATCTATGATTGGTTTCGCGAGCAGCGGAATGAAAAATTTTTGGAGAAACTGGAACGGGCAGGCGTGGAAATAATCAGCGAAAAGTTTAAAGTTAAAAGTTTAAAGTTTAAAGGATTAACCTTCGTTCTGACCGGAAGTCTTGAAACAATGAGCCGCGAAGAAGCCAAAGAAAAAATTCGTGAACTGGGCGGCGATATTTCCGAGTCAGTCAGCAAAAAAACCGATTATGTGGTGGTTGGTAGCGAACCCGGCTCAAAATATGAAAAGGCAAAAAGGCTTGGCGTTAAAACAATTGACGAAAGGGATTTTTTGGCTATATTGAAGCCATGATATTTTGGAAAATAAAAGAATTCAATATCGTCTATTCCCAAATTAAGGATAGGCAGAAGCTTTATTTCGGAATTTTGGGCGCGCTTATTTCAGCCGGTATTACCGCCTTTATCCCTTATATCTACGGCAGGCTGGTTGATATCGCTATCGCTCCCAATTCCCAAGTAAAAATAATCCTTGGGCTTATTTTTTTATGGCTGATTTTATCGCTTTTGGGCGATGGATTGAATCGCTTAAGTAATCGTTACGCCTATGAAATTGCCACCGATGTCAGCAATAATTTAATCGTAAATTTGTTTCACCATCTTTTAAGTCTGCCCTTGAAATTTCACAAAGAAAAGAAAATGGGCAAGGTAATGCGAAGAGCCGAGCGGGGCATTGACGAACTCTCTAATTTAATAGAGAGAACAATTTTTTCTTTTTTGCCGGCAGTAATTTCTTTAATCATTGCTTTGATTATCCTTTTATTCGTTGAGTGGCGGCTGAGCTTAATTTTGGTAGTGGCCAGTTTGTGTTACATCTTAATAACTTTTATTTATACCCAAAAAATCATCAAAAAACAAAGAATAATGCACCGGAGTTGGGAAAGAGCTTATGGTGACCTCTGGGATTCAGTGTTGAATGTTCAGACCGTGAAGTCGGCCGCCGCTGAGGAATTTGAGCAAAAAGGAAACACTAAAAATTTTAATTTTGCTGGCAAAATTTATAAAGATTGACTTTTTCTTTGGCAAAAATTGTTCCGGAAAGAGATTTGGCCTATGCCAAAGAAATAAAAGAAATTAAAGGCAGAATAACTTTTAAAAATGTGGGTTTTGGTTATAAAAAAGACCAATTAATTCTTAAAAACATCTCTTTTGAAGCTCAACCCGGAGAGACAATAGCGATTGTCGGCAAAAGCGGAGTAGGAAAGACTACTTTAACCGACCTGATTGCTAGATATTATTTTCCCCTAAAAGGACAAATTTTAATTGATGATGTTGATATAAAAAAGATAAGATTGAAATTTTTAAGGGAACAAATGGCTCTGGTGCCTCAGGAAGTTTTGCTTTTTAATGATACGATTAAAAATAATATTCGCTACGGCAA
>JAGUWR010000037.1 GCA_020062265.1 Minisyncoccota bacterium
CCAGGGGGGTTTGATCCAATCCCAAATCTAATTAAGAGCGACGCCTCTTTCAATAACTTCTCGAATTATTTTTCAATAACTTCTCGAATTATAAGTGAAACTCCAGCCGCTAATAGACCTATCACAATGGCAATAATGGCATAAACTAATTGATTTTTTGCCTTGTTGGTTTTTTCCGGGTCGCCGCCGGCGCCAAGATAGGTGAAACCGGCCCAGATGATAAATATCCCCGCAACAGCAAAAAGAATTGTTTGTGCCGTCGCCAGTATCTTATTTATAACCAGTGTAACTTGCGCGAGCGATGTTACTGGACTAACTTGAGCAAGGGCTAGGACCGGCGCCGCCACCATTGAAATTAGAACTATCCCCAGAGCAACCTGCTTTACTTTATTCATAATTATTCTGCAAGAAATCGACCTTTCTAAAATTATAACAAGCCCAATAGCAGAAACTCAATTGGTTCGCCTAGCGAACAAATGCGGAGCAAATTGAGTTTTCACTACCGGGTAAATCATTATTGAACTCCCAATAAATTCTTAATAATAGCGGTGATGCCAGTAGCAATAAAAAGTATAGCATAACCAATGACGGTGTAAAGAATGGTCTTTTTGCCGAGTGCGAACTGCTCGGGATTGCCGCCGGCGAAGAGTATCTGGAAGGCCCCGATGATAACCATTAAACCGACTAACGGGGGCGCGATTTTAGTGACGAGTTCGCTTAAAATCGTGTTAAGCAGGTTTACGATGTTATCAGTACGGAGAGGGTTGGGGAGACCGTCGGGGGCACCACCGCCATTTCTGCCTGGCTCACCACCGCCATTGCTTGCTAAAACTGGTAAAACCGACAGGACCACTAGGATCAACAAAACAAATAGGATTGATGGAACTTGTTTCATAACTTTAACACCTAACAGTATTCCACGGGAAATTAGCCTGGCCGGTTAAAAGATGAAGCATTGTATTTATAATAATCCAAGCGCCTAAAACAACCACTAAGCCAATGACTGCGGAGGTCATTATTTGCCTGCCTTTTTTTACCCGCTCATCAGAGCCGCCGGCAGTCATAAAAACAAAAGCGCCCCAAGCAATCATCGCTGTAGCAACGGGGATGGCTAATTCAAAAAGCATCTGGATGATGTTCTGAGTAACTTTAATGCCGTCGCAAAGAGTGCAGCCGCCGGCGAGATTATTGCAAGCAGTGCCAGCAGTTCCGGTACCGCACCAAATCCCTCTCTGCCAAGCAGTAGGCAACTTAAGGCAGTTCTGTTGAGCAAAAGCAACCGGCGCAACTAATAACCAATAACTAATAAAACTAATAACTAATAAAATCTTCATAATTGTTCAAACTGTTCCTGGGCTCGCTTAAGGGCGCTTTCAGGAGAACCTCGACCGCTGATAACAAACTCAATCACCTCCGAAAGAATTGTGTTCGCCGCCGTTGAATCTGTTTTTGCCCAGGTTTTAGCCAAAAGCGACTGCCGGGCAAAAACGCTCATTTCCGGGTCATTTACTTTCTGGTTAATCAAGGTATTAAGAGCCGGCGGCAGACCAGTTTGTTCCATATAGGCCTTAGCGCTCTCAAGATTTGTCGTTAAATTAATGACAAAATCCCACGCCAGCCAAGAATAGCGGCTTTGTTTTGCCACGACATAACCAAAATAACGCGGGTAGGCGACTGCTTTCTGGGCTTGAGCAAACTGCGGCGCCGGAGCAACAACAAAATTAAAAAAAGGATTGCGGCTTTTCAGAGTTGGGATGGCGGCGGCGTACTCAAAAATCATCGCAGTTTTTTCCTGGCTAAAAGCGGCAAGCGCTTTTGGCATTGTGTCATTCCAAGTATAGGATTGGCTGGCGGCGTTAGCAAACTTGGTGTAAAAACTAAGAGCGTCAATGCCGGCTCGGTCAGCTTTTGTTACTGCCGAACCTTTTTGAAGCATAAGAAGACCCAAAATATCGCTCGCCCGGTCAATACTTTTTTGAGAACCGCCAATAGCGGCAGCGGCCAGAACAATCCGCCGACCCTCGCCCTCTTTTACCAAACGCGGTACCAAAGCGTCAAAATCCTCCCAAGTTGATGGCGGTAAGACAACGCCGGCCTGGTTGAAAATACTGCGATTATAGATAAGAACAAGAGTGTCAATTGAAAGCGGTAAAGCATAAATCTGGCCCTGGTAAACAAAGTCCTCTTCCACTACCTGGGGGAACTGGCGGCGCAAAGAAAGAAGCGAATAGCGGTCCTCAAGCGCCGGGGTTATCTTGCCAAGTTCTTTCAAAAGAGCGCCGTTTTGAATCATAAAAATATCCGGACCAGTTCCGGCGGCAAGAGCGTTAAGCACCGTCCGCTCGTACTCCAGCTCGCTTGCACTTGCAAAAGCGCGAATGTTAATAGTTACGTTTGGATAGATTTTATTGAAACCGGCAATTGCTCCATCATAAGCTTCTTTATCTTGACCGATTGCCCAAAAGTTGAGAGTCGCCTGAATCCGAGTAATATCGTCTTTCCCGGTTTTAAGACCGGGAACGATGCCTAAAAATATAAGAACGAAGACCAAAACGATGACGATGACCGTAACAATGACTATAAGTTGGGGTTTTGTAAGATTCATTAGATTAATTTTATAAACATACTATTCCGACTAATTTGTCTCCTTTTTCCAGATTCATAATCTTCACCCCTTGGGCAGACCGACCGGTGAGGCGGACGTTTTTAAGATTTGTCCTGATGGCTTGGCCTTTTGAAGAAAAAGCAATAATTTCTTCCATTTCTTGATGAATAATATGAGCGCCGATAATGGGACCGGTTTTATCGGTAATCTTAGCGGTGATGATGCCGCTACCGCCCCGTTTTTGAATCTTATATTCTTTGAGCGGCGTTTGTTTGGCAAAACCATTGACCATCACTACTAATAATAGCTTCGCGGCGTTTTGATCCGCGTTTATCCGCGTCATTGTTATTATATCAAGTCCGGTTACAGAATCTTCTTGGTCTTCCTTGCGTCGAAGCTTAATCGCGGTAACCCCGCTCGCGCTTCGGCCCATTGACCGAATGTCTTTTTCTTTGAAACGAATGGACTGACCGAGAGCGGTAGTAATGATGATTTCGTCTTGACCGGAAGAAAGCTCCACCCCGGCCAGCCGGTCATCGCCCTTGAGTTTGATTGCCCAAATGCCGTTACGCCGCACGTTTTCAAAATCTTCAAGCGGCGTCTTTTTAATCAGACCTTTTTTGGTAACTAGAACCAAAAAGCCGCCTTTGTTTTTGGCGCCGGCAATAATAGCGGTGATTGATTCGCTCGGTGGGATCTCCAAAAAATTATGGATTAACTTGCCTTTAGAGACCCTGACGCCGGCCGGAATTTCGTAAACTTTGGTCTGAAAGACCCGACCGCGATCGGTAAAAAACAAAATGTTGTCGTGAGTATCGGCAGAAATAAATCGGTGAACCGCATCTTCTTCTTTAAGTTCAAAACCGATTAGACCTTTGCCGCCGCGGCGCTGAGCCCGGAAAGTAGCCGGCGCCATCCGTTTAATGTAGCCGGCTTGGGTCAAAGTAATAATAGTTTCCTCCTGAGCTACCAGGTCCTCTTCTCTAAATTCTTTGAGACCGCTGGCGACAACTTTGGTGCGTCGCTCATCGCCGAAATTTTTCTTAAGTTCAAGAGTTTCTTCTTTAATGATTTCGGTTATTTTCTTCGGCTGTTTCAAAATGTCCTGAAATTCGGCAATAAGCTTCCCTTTCTCTTTAAGTTCATTTTCAAGTTTTTGTCTTTCCAATGCCGCCAAGGTCTGAAGCTTCATTTCCAAAATCGCATCGGCTTGAATCGCCGTCAGTTTAAAATTCTTAACAAGATTTTGGTGAGCTTCAACCCGATCTTTTGATTTTTTGATGATAGCGATGATTTTATCAATCACCTCAAGAGCTTCTACCAAACCTTCAAGAATATGAGCCCGCTCCTGGGCTTTTTTGAGATTAAATTCGGTTCGCCGTTTAATAATTTCGCGACGGTGGTCAATATGGGCCTGAAGAATATCTTTCAAAGAGAGAACGCGCGGCTGGAGCCCGCCGACCAGAGCAAGTATATTGACGTAGAAATTCTTCTGAAGGTCGGTAAATTTGTAGAGCTGGTTTAAAATTTTCTGGGGAGAGGATTCGTTCTTTAGTTCGATAACAATCCGGAGGCCTTCCCGATCAGATTCATCGCGAACATCGCGGATGCCTTCAATTCTTTTTTCCTGCCCGACCCCGGTCGGACTCCGACTACGGTCGGAGACCAATTCGGCAATTTTGATAATTAAATCGGCTTTGTTCACTTGATAGGGAATCTCGGTGATTACAATTTGGTAACCGCCGCCTTTGCGGTCTTCAATTTCGGCAAGGGCTCGGGTCAGAACCGAACCTTTGCCGGTAGCATAAATTTCTTCAATTCCTTTAGCGTCATAAACAACGCCGCCGGTCGGAAAATCAGGCGCCGGGATAAATTTCATCAGTTCTTTAGTATCGGCATCGGGGTGAACAATAAGATAGGCAATCGCATCCGCTACCTCGCCAAGATTATGAGGCGGGATAGAAGTGGCCATACCAACGGCAATGCCGACGGTCCCGTTGAGAATTAGATTAGGGAGTTTAGCCGGCAAAACTTTTGGTTCAAGCCGGGAATTATCATAGTTCGACTGCCAGTCAACGGTTTCTTTCTCAATATCATTAAGCAGTTCCTCGGCGATTTTAGATAACCTAACTTCCGTATATCTTTGAGCGGCAGCATTGTCACCATCAACATTCCCAAAATTACCTTGGCCTTGAATTACCGGGTAGCGGAGCGAAAAATCCTGGGCCATCCGGACGAGCGAATCATAAACCGCCATATCGCCGTGAGGGTGGTATTTCCCCATTGTCTCGCCGGTCACCCGGGCCGATTTCATAAACTTGGCGCCGGCGGTAAGACCCATATCCCACATCGCCCAGAGAATGCGGCGCTGGACCGGTTTTAAACCGTCCCGAACGTCGGGTAAGGCCCGGGCGACAATAACCGACATCGCGTAGTTGAGATAAGATTCGCGAAGTTCTTCGGTAATTTCCCGCGGCTCCATTTTTTGATTATTGGTCATTAGTCATTAGTTATTAGTTATTGGTTTGTGTTTCTGTTGACGTGACAGTCGAAGTAGCAGTTGAAGTTGCGTTCTCAATCACTAATTCATTTGTCTTTTGAAGCTGTTCTTGAAGGGTCTTTTTTGACATATCAAGTTGGCTCTTGACGCTTGAAAAAATTTCATTTAAGCCGCGGCGGAAGATTTCTAAAACTGACTCGCCTGAACTTTTGGCAGGGGCCTTTGGGGATTGAACCAGCGCCGGCACGCCGGAAACATTAATATAGACAAGCCAAAGAGATAGAACGATAACCATTGCCGCGCCGGTAAATATCTTTAACCAGCGCTTCTTCCGCGCCTCGTCAGAACGCTGGAGAGTACGCAAGAATCGGCGGATTTTCTCTAAGAACTTAGGCATACTATCTTTGTTTTACCCGGGATAATGTCTTTTTTCTTAATGACCAGTTTCCCCAATGATTGGCTTGTTTTTCCGCCGCTCAAGACCGGAATGATAATTGCCGGCTTAAGCTGCCGCACCCAGCCGCCGGTCTTAACGGCCGGTCCTAAAATGATATCAGCGCCATGAAGATGTTCCTGAAGATTTTCCGACAGTTGACGCTCGACCCGGCCAAGGACAACAATGGCAAGATTATCCATTATGAAACGATAGACTGTTTTCTCTACTCCGCGATCATTACCAACACTCCAGCTCCGCACTTCAATTCCCTTAATTTCGTACTCACCTTGGTGATCAATCCAGAGGGTACCGCCGTCAGCCATTATATCAACTCCGACCACGGTCGGAGCCGGCTTCAAAGTATTAAGGATGAGATTAGCGCCTTTAAAAGAGCGTTGGTTGGCGGGGTCCACAAGAACGATTAAATCGCCGGCTTGAAGTTTGAAATAAGTTTCTCCGTGATAAGTTATTACCATATGATACTAAAAATGCGAATTCGTATATTAATATTATAGCTTATTTTGGCTTGATTTTCAAATTTAAACACCGCGCCTTGACGGCGAGTCAAGGCGGGTGATATTGTTAAACTCGCTATGCCGTCCAAACAAAACGCTTTAGTCAATGGCCTCATTAAAAAAGAGCCGGCGCTTTTTGGCTTTCTCAAAGCCGGTGATCTTGTTGAAGGGAAAGTTATTGGCCGCGAGGGTAATCGCAAACTCTTCATTGATCTTGGCCGCTACGGCACCGGCATTGTCTACGGCGCCGAACTTTTAAACGCCCGGGATATTGTTAAAAACCTTAAGTTTGGCGACGCCATCCAGGCTAAAGTCATCAATCCGGAAGACGAGGAGGGGAATATTGAACTTTCTCTAACCGAAGCAAGCCGGCAAAAGGCCTGGAACGAAGTAATGGAAATGAAAGAACAAGACCTGGTAATTAAAATAAAACCAAAAGGGTTTAATAGGGGTGGACTCATCGTTGAAATAAACGGCTTACTGGGATTTCTACCGGCTTCCCAAATCTCGCCGGAACATTATGCCTGCCCGCCATATCCGCCAACGGGCGGAGGAAGCGCGGCCGTCGCCGAAGGCGAAGACAGAAACCTGCCTGCCGGACCCGCTTCGCCGGAGCTTCAGCGAGGCGAGCAGGCGGGTCGAACAAGCCAAACACTTCAAAAACTCGTTGACCAGGAGCTGTCAGTAAAAATTATTGAAATCAATCCCCGAACAAAAAAGCTTATTCTCTCCGAACGGGAAGCCACTCAAGTAAGCGCTAAGGAACTTGCGAGGGGGTACGAGGTTGGCCAGGTTATTGAAGGCATTGTCTCGGGAGTGGCTGATTTTGGCGTTTTTGTGCGTTTCACCGACAACCCCGAAGTGGAAGGTCTAATCCATATTCCTGAAGTAAGCCATCAAATTGTGGAAAATCCCAAGGAGGTGGTGAAAGTTGATCAAGTAATCAAAGTAAAAATTGTTGATATAAAGGATGGGAAAATTTCCCTTTCTCTCAAGTCCTTGGCGGCTGACCCCTGGGAAACAGCAAAAGAACACTATCAAGAAAGACAAGTTGTGCCGGGGACGGTTTACGGCCTTAACCCGTTTGGCGCGCTCATAAATCTCGCTCACGGCTTGCAAGGCCAAGTTCACATAACTGAATTCGGCAGTGTTGAGGAAATGAAAAAACAGCTTAAAATCAAGGAGGAGTATTCTTTCTTGGTTGAAAGCGTTAAACCTCAAGAACGGAGAATTATTTTAAAACTAAAAAATACTTAACCTCAGCCTATCATTATTTTATTCATCACTATTTTTTTATTCACCACTATTATTTTATGTACCAATTATACCATATAATTAGCGATCGCTAATTATATGGAACTTTTTAATTATTATAACCTAAAAACTTGGAAAAGCTAGAAAAACCGGAAAATCTAATAAATCAAAAAACCCGATAAATCGGAAAACCCGATAATGCGATAAATCCTAGAAAATTTGACAAAATTGCCCGAAAAGTTGTGAAACACTACAAAGTGTTTCACAAGCCGATAGTGCGATGAAATCTACATTTTTGAAAAATTTGATGTTCTTAGTGTTTCGTGTGAAACACTTTGAAACAAATTTTTATTGATAAACATTATGATTCCCAACAGAATAAAAATACACGATATCGCCTTCTCCAAACTGAAATACAGCCCAATACCTGAACCCGATTGAAAACGACCAAAAATCCCGCAATCGGCCGTGGAGCTTATGGGTGACGAGCCGTGTATCAAAAGGGTTTGTGCGAAATAGCGCCTCTTTCTTTTCTGCTTCCCGTTGGGCCTTTGGCGGGAGTTTTTTATATTCCCGCAGGAATTTCGGCGCATAAATAATTTCCATGAATCGCTAAATCCTCTTCATTTCTCACAAATCCTTAAGCAATCTTAGGGCCTTGCCTTTACCAACAGCAATATCCTGCTGGGCTTCCCGCAATTCCTGCAGAATTTGCTCCTCTTTCCAAAGCCGAAGAAGATCGCGGAAAAACTCGCTTTTCGTAGAATAATTGCCGCTGGCAACGGCTTTTTCCACTTCCTTGGCAAGCTTTTCAGGGAGGGAAATATTTATAATATTTCTCATATTTATTCCTTATTGTAACATATATTATTACAAAAGCAACTACCGACTTATACACAACTTTTAATTTTCAAAATAATGTATAATGACTATTGTATGCCAGACGAACAGCTCAAAATCGACACCGGCGAAGGCGAGGTACCGCTCGCCCCGCCGTCATCTCAAAACCTCGACGCACGGACAATGGAATCGGATTTAAAGTCGCTCCAAGAAACCGGCGGCCAAAATGTCAAATCCTACACCCCAACGCCAACCCCTTCAAAAGAAGAACCGACTTCAAGAGAACAAATGTTTGAACCGCCGTCAGATATTCCGCCAACTGGCGCCGCTCCTACCGCTGTCCCGCCGCCAACGCCTCTGCCAAAGAAAAAAAGTAAAATAGGACCGGTTGTTGCCGTAACTGTTCTTATTATCGCGGCGGCGGCCGTTGGTTATTTTATTGTTTACCCGGCTCTCGTTCCCTCGTTTATTGAAGAAGAAATCGCTCCGCCAGTTAGCGAATCACCGCCAGAAGTGATATCACCAGAACAAGAACCGCCGATTATCCCGCCGGCCCCGTCAGCTCTTAACCTGCCAACGATTGAAACACATCTTTCCTACTTTACCTCACCGGCTGATTCTGTCCGTCAAGCGGTTCTCGTGATCGCTGATATTAATTCTTTTCACGAAACCGTTGGTCCCCGCACCGGCCAGACGCCTACCTTTGAAGAAATCGTCGTTGAAAATCAAAACGGCCGGGTAATCGCTTTTTCCGGTTTAATGCCTCTTCTCGCCCCCGCCTTCTTTAATCCAAACGTCCTCGGTTATTTTGAAAACGATTATACTCTTTACGCCTACACCAACAGCCAGGGAACCTGGTTGGGGGTGATTGCTAAACTCCGGAACGACGTCGATGTCTCAGCTATTCAAAATCAGATGAGCGGGTTTCAGCGCGACCCTGATAATCGGAATTTCTTTCTTGCTGACCCGGGCGCAATGGGCGTCTGGCGCGACGGCGCAATCAAAGACAAACCCAGTTCAATAGTCGATTTTGAACGCAACGACGCCACCTTAAGTTACGCCTGGTTTGACAAGTACCTTATTCTCAGCACTAATCTCAACGGCGCGGCCGAAGCTGCGACCCGTTTAGGGTTCTAACCTCAATGCCCCTTCGCTCGGAACAATTGAAAATCCTTGAGGAAAAACTCCTTGAGGGGAAAAAAGACATTGAAGGGCAACTGCCGGGACTTGACGTTTTTGATTTTGGCAGCGATACCGACCACTTTGAAGAAGAAGCTGATGAAACCGAGGAATTTTCAAACCGTTTAGGAACAAAACTCACCCTTGAGCGCCGGCTTGAAAAAATAGAAAAGGCTTTGACTAAAATCAAAACGCCTGCCCGACCAGCAGACGGGAAAGAATACGGCCGCTGCGAAAAATGCCGATCAGAAATAAGTTTTTCGCTTCTTGAAGCCGATCCTGAATCAGAACTCTGCCAGCAATGCAAAATAAGCGGCCGTTAATATGAGCCGTGTCTCTCGTCTCTACGCCGCCGAACTGAATGGAATTGACGCCGAGCTTATTGAAGTGGAAGCCGATCTAAACGTCGGCCTTCATTCTTTTAATATAGTCGGCCTTGCCGACAAAGCGGTGAGCGAAGCGCGGGAACGAGTCAACTCAGCACTCAAAAACTGCGGCATCAAACCGCCGGCTAAAGAAAATCGCAAAATCACCGTTAATTTGGCGCCGGCTGACACTAAAAAAGTCGGTTCGCGTTTTGATCTACCGATTGCCGTTGCCTACCTCCTCGCCAGCGAACAACTCAAACTATTTGAAACGGCAAATAAAATTTTTATAGGCGAACTCTCCCTTGATGGAAGCGTGAGACCGGTGAACGGTTGCCTTAGCGTCGCCCGGCTCGCCCAACGCCTCGGCATCAAATCGCTCTTTGCCCCGAAAGAAAACGCGGGCGAGGCGGCAGTTATTTCTGGCATTGAAGTAATTCCGGTCAAACATCTTCGAGAACTTATCGAACACCTCGAAGGCTTGAATCCGATTCCGGCCCAGCCGACGTCAAAAATAGAACCGACTTACCCGCACGCAGTCATTAGTCTGGACGACATCAAAGGTCAGGAAAACGCCAAACGGGCTCTCCTGATAGCCGCCACCGGCAACCATCACGTCCTTATGTCTGGCCCGCCGGGCACCGGTAAAACTATGTTGGCCCAAGCCATTACCTCGATTCTTCCGCCGCCATCTCACGAAGAAATTATTGAAATTACTCAAATCCACAGCGCAGCCGGTGGGTCAGTTGTCAGTCACCGCCCCTTCCGGGCGCCTCACCACAGCGCTTCGCTCGTCGCTATCATCGGCGGCGGCGCAGTTCCAAAACCGGGCGAAATCAGCTTGGCTCACCGCGGCGTTCTCTTTCTTGACGAAATCCCCGAATTCCACCGCGATGTTCTTGAATCACTGCGGCAACCGCTCGAAGCCGGCGTTATCCACGTTGCCAGAGCTAGAAAAACCCTTAATTTCCCGGCGCGATTTACGCTTGTTGCCGCGATGAATCCCTGTCCTTGCGGCTATTTCAATGATCCGGAAAAAGAATGCCGCTGTACGGCCAACGAAGTATTTCGTTATCAGAAAAAAATCTCCGGGCCCCTTCTCGACCGAATTGACATCCAACTCGAAGTCCCCAGAATCAGAATTGAAGAACTTAGGCGAGACGGTGAACCAAAAATAGAAGCTGAATTCCGCACAAAACTAACCGCTGCCCGTAATATTCAAAAGGAGCGCTTCAACCTTAGGAGGATTAAAATCTATACCAACTCGGAGATGACTTCAAAAATGGTTGATGAAATGGTTACCCTGGAACCATCAGCTGAATCGTTTCTTAAACAAGCGCTTGAACGCGAATTCATTTCCGCCCGCGGCTACTACCGGATTTTAAAAATCGCTCAAACTATCGCTGACCTTGACGCCGCCCCGGTAGTAAAAAAAGAACACCTCGCCGAGGCGTTCCAGTACCGATTAAAGGCTAACGAATAGCAAACGGATTCTTTGCGCCGTAGACCTCAAAGTGAAGATGGCAGCCGGTCGGACCATGGGTGTTGCCGGTATTGCCGATGAGCGCAATCTGATCGCCTTGAGCAACGTAATCGCGCCAGGTTACAACATTCCTTAGAGTGTGAGCATAACGGGTCTTGGTGCCGTTGGGATGTTCAATAAGAACATAGTTGCCGTAGCCGTCGTTCCAGCGATTGCTGCCGGATTCTTCAATGACCAAACCTTCGGCCGAAGCGTAAATTGGCTTGCCGCAAGCATCAGCGATGTCAACCGCGTTAAAATCGTGGAGAATGCCCCAGTTCCAGCCCCGGGCCGGCAAAGTAAAATAAGTTTGAAGATCCGGCGCTCCTTGGACATATCGGCTTAGCTGGACGAGCTCCCGAAGCGGTTTAGCATAAGGGAGAATAACGGTCTGGTTAGCCGCAAAGCCCTTCTGAAAGTCAGGATTATAACGTTCAAACAGCTCTCGGCTGATAGAATAGGCGTTAAGGACTCCCTCGATTGTGTCACCATCCCGGATAGAATAGAGGATGCCCGAAACCGGCAAAATAATAAGTTCCTGACCAAGTGTAAGAATATTCTTGAGGCCAGAATTCGCCCAGAAAAGAGTGTCAATTGAAACACTAAATTTAGCAGCAATGCCGGAAAGAGTATCACCGGCTAAAACTTTGTAAGTAATCAAACCATTGCGGCTGATGGAAACGTTACTGAGAGGGGCTGCCACTCCTACGGCAAGCGCTTCGGCAGGGCTAATAATCGGCCCTGGCAGTAAACTACTGTCATCCGAATCAAAGGAATAGATAAGGGGACTACTTGGAGGAGCACTTTCTTCGGGTATGGGCGCAACCGGGCCGCCAAAGCCGCGCGGTTCGGCTTTAATGTAGTCGCGGCTGCCGACAATCAGAGGATTCGCCGTCGCCAACACTATGACAAAAATTAACGACCATTGGCTGGTCATTGCGGTAAATTTGCCTTTTAGGCTATTCAATTTTCCTAAGATTGCATTAATGCTCCCATTATATCAAAAAGCATAATTTTGGCAAGTAAAATCCATAACACCTTTTCCGCGATCGCGAATAAAATGTTATAATCACCCTAGAGATCAAAAACGGTTCTTAAAATACATTGAATAAAAATAGAATAAAAAATCTCCCTAAAACCGTTGGATTGTGTGGGTTAGCTATTCTTATTTCTCTCACCGAAAGAGGTTTTCTTACCCTGGGCGCCATTCTAGAGGGTCCAAAATTAACAATCGGTCGGGCCTATGACCGGGTTTTAGCGCTGAAAACTCCCCAAGAATACTATGAAATCTTAAAAAATATGCACGAAAACAGCGCCAGAACAATCCTGTGGCGTTTAGAGAAAAAGGGCTTGGTGGAGAAAAAGAGCAACAAGTATTCAATCTCAAAAATAGGCTTAACATTTCTAAATAAACAGCTGCGAGAAGGAAGTAAACCAAAAGAAAAAGTATGGGACGACAAGTGGAGATTGATAGCCTTCGACATACCCGAAAAAATAAAAGAGGAAAGGGATTGGTTAAGGTACTACCTACAAACGTTTGGCTATAAACCGCTTCAGAAAAGCATTTTCGTTGGCAAACATCCTCTGGAAAGAGATTTTATGAAAGAAATTATAGAAAAAAATTTGGGCGGTCATATCCGTATAATCACCATCGGAGAAATAGACGATGAAACTTTTTTAGAAAACATAAAATGAGATGAAAAAACTCGGGCAGCATTTTTTAAAAAATAAACTGAAAATAAAAAAGATTATCGGGGCGCTCAATTTAGAAGACGGCGATACGGTGATAGAAATCGGGCCGGGCCACGGAGAACTCACTCGGCTGCTCGCCGAGAAATTACAAATTACAAATTACAAATTACAAATAATTGCGATAGAAAAGGATAAAAAATTATACGAGAAA
>JAGUWR010000021.1 GCA_020062265.1 Minisyncoccota bacterium
ATCGGCATGAAGGCGAAACTTGGTGCGTCTCAAAACATCTGCTTGCGACCGCCATGCGTTTGATTGAAGTAGGGACAAAACTGCGCGCCGACAAAAAAATAAAAGAAGCAGAGGAAATATTCTTGAGAGCATACAAAATGTACTCTATTTTTTGGGCGCTTCGGCTGAAGCTAATTCGACTCCCGGAAGTTAAGAAAATGGCCGCGGAGGAAAAGCCATGGTCGCTTGAAAATATTATGAATAAACTAGTTGATTGCTGCGATGAATAAACGAACAACCACTGTCGCCATCATCAGTATTGCCGCAGTTGCCCTTGCGGTGTTTATTGTTTACCCCCGCGGCGGATGGAGTGATGAAAATCTCACCGTCTTCGCTCAGTGTCTTGCCGAGCGCGGTCTGACGATGTATGGAGCGGAAAGGTGTTCTTGGTGCCAGAAAGAGAAAGCGAATTTCGGAAGCGCCTTCAAATATGTCCCGCACGTTGAATGCTCAAAAGAGCCGCAAAAATGCCTTGCTTTCGGCATTGAAAGCACCCCTACCTGGGTTTTGTCAGACGGCAGGAAATTCGTCGGCTATCAAGGTCTTGAAAATTTGTCGCGGCTAAGCAGTTGCGATTTAGCGTATGAAGATTAAGAATACAGCAGCGTTGGCCGTTACCGACGCCAGAAAATTAGGGATTGAGATAATTGAAGCCGGCTTAACCGCAATTGATACCAGCGACGTAATCAAAAAAAACATCCGTCTTGAAGACGAATTTTTATTTGTTAAAGAGAGAAAATTCTCATTAAAGAAAATAGACAATTTTTTTGTCGTCGGTATCGGCAAATGTTCTTCAGAAGCGGCAGCGGCTCTTGAAGATGTTCTTGGCGGACGTTTGGACGGTGGTATAGTTCTTGATGTCCGTCTTTCAAAAAAGCTTAAAAAAATTAAGGGCTGCGAAGGTAGTCACCCTTTAGCTACTCCAAAAAATATTGATTTCACAAAAAAAATAATTGAGTTTTTGGGAAAGGCGGCTAAAAAAGGTTTGGTTTTGATGATTATTTCCGGCGGCGGTTCGGCTTTGTTATGCCAGCCCGAAAATTTTACCTGCGAACAGGAATCGGAGACAATCAAATGTTTGATGGATGGCGGTGCGAATATTAAAGAGATGAACATTGCCCGCAAACATCTCTCGTTAGCCCGCGGCGGTTTTCTTGCTAAATACGCTTATCCGGCCAGAGTAGTTTCTTTGATTTTCTCGGATGTGCCCGGTGATAAGATTGAATTCGTTGCTTCTGGGCCGACGGTTAAAGACACCACGACTGTTGAGGATGCCAAGGAGATACTAAAAAGGTATCACTGCTACATTAACCCCGTTAGAAATAGCTCGCCCCAAAGGCCCGAGGGGCGCGCAAGCGCGGGCGAGATTTCTAACAGGATGAATTTTCTTATTGAAACTCCGAAAGAAGATAAATATTTTGAGAAGGTTAAAAACATTATTTTCATTTCAAACAAAATTGCCCTGAAAACTATGGCCGATTTTGCGCGTAAGGCCGGTTATGCCGTCAAAATTGTCAACGCCGAACTTCAAGGTGAGGCAAAAGAAATCGGTCGCCGAATTGCCGAAGAAATAAAAAACGAAAAACCCAAAACCGTTTTACTCTACGGCGGCGAAACCACGGTTAAAATTCTAGGTAAAGGGAAAGGCGGCCGCAATCAGGAACTGGCTTTGTCGGCTTTAAAGTTTATCGGTCCCGGCGTAACGATTATTGCTTTTGCTTCTGACGGGAGGGATAATACAGATGTAGCCGGCGCCATTGCTGATAAACTGACGCAAGAAAAAGCCGAAAAAATGGGTTTGAATGTTGAAAAATATCTGGCCGAAAACAATTCTTATGAATTTTTCCAAAAAACCGGCGGCTATATTCTTACTGGCTATACTGGCTCAAACGTTTCCGATTTAATCGTTGCTATCAAAAGCTAAAATGCCCAAAAGAAAATCTTTCATTTTTTGGTTTAAAGACATCGGTATTAAAGACGTTGGTCTTGTCGGCGGCAAGAATGCCGCTTTAGGCGAAATGTTTTCCGAGTTAACGCCGCTGGGTATAAAAATTCCGAACGGATTTGCCGTCACTGCCCGCGCCTACAACTATTTTTTTAAAAAAACCGACCTTGACAAGCAGATAAGGGAAATTCTCACCGGGCTTAATACCCACAACATCAAAGATTTGCAGAAGCGCGGCAAGACGGTGAGACAGTTGATTTTGAAGGCGGGATTTCCGAATGATTTAAAAAAACAAATCACGACGGCTTATAAAAAGCTGGGGGGAATTTATTTTGAAAATCCCGACGTGGCGGTTCGTTCTTCGGCTACGACCGAGGACTTACCCGGCGCTTCTTTTGCCGGTCAGCAGGAGACCTATCTCAATGTCGTCGGCGCTGGAAATGTTATTGAAGCGGTAAAAAAATGTATTGCTTCGCTTTTTACCGACCGGGCGATTTCTTACCGAGTTGACAAAGGATTTTCTCATTTTGACGTTGCTCTTTCGGTCGGCGTTCAAAAAATGGTTCGTGCGGATTTAGCTTCAAGCGGCGTCGCTTTCACCATTGATACCGAAAGCGGATTTGATAAAGTCGTCATTATTGACGGTTCTTACGGACTTGGCGAGATGGTTGTCCAAGGCAAAATCGTGCCGGATGAGTTTACTGTTTTCAAACCCACATTAGAAAAAGGACATAAAGCGATTATCGCTAAAGATTTAGGCAAGAAAAACATAAAACTCATTTATGGTCAGACAGGAACTCGCAAAGTAAATGTTTCCGAAAATTCTCAAAATCGCTTTTGTTTGAAAGATAGTGAAATTTTGGAGCTGGCCCGCTGGTGCGTTAAAATTGAAGAACATTTTTCAAAAAAACATCATCGTTACCAGCCGATGGATATTGAGTGGGCCAAAGACGGAAAAACTAAAGAGTTATTCATTGTCCAAGCCCGTCCCGAGACCGTTCATTCTCTTGCTGATAAAACTCTTTATAAAGAATATGTTCTTAAGGGTAAAGGCGGATTACTCACTATTGGCATTGCCATCGGCACCAAAATCGCTAATGGCAAAGTTAGAGTAATCAAAAATGTTAAAAATATCGGGGTCTTTAAAAAAGGAGAAGTTTTAGTTACCGAAATCACCGATCCCGACTGGGAACCAATTATGAAAATTGCTTCAGCGATTGTCACGGATAAGGGCGGGCGCACTTCTCACGCGGCAATCGTGAGCCGGGAATTAGGGGTTTCCTGTATTGTTGGGACTGGCAATGCGACCAAGATTCTTAAAGACGGTCAAGCGGTTACAATTGATTGTTCATCCGGCGAAACAGGCAAAGTTTATGCCGGGAGAGTTCCTTATGACGTGGCTGAACATCGTCTTGATGAGATTCCCAAAACCAAAACTAAAATTATGGTGAACGTCGGTTCCCCCGACGAAGCTTTCAAATATCACAATTTGCCGGTAAAAGGCGTTGGACTCGGCAGAGTTGAGTTTATCATTGCCGCCCACATTAGAATTCATCCCAATGCCCTGATTGATTATAAGAAATTAAAAGATAAAAACCTCATCAATCAGATTAAGAAACTCACGCTGGGCTATGTTAATAAAACTCAATTTTATATTGACGAACTCGCCGAGGGGATTGGAAAAATCGGGGCGGCTTTCTGGCCCGAAGAAGTGATTATCCGTTTTTCCGATTTTAAAACCAATGAATACCGAAAGCTTATCGGCGGCGAGCTTTATGAACCAAATGAAGAAAATCCTATGCTTGGCTGGCGCGGCGCCTCGCGCTATTATGACCCGAAGTTCAAGATGGCCTTCGGTTTGGAATGTAAAGCCCTTAAAAAAGTCCGCGATGAGATGGGTTTGAAAAACATAGTGCCGATGATTCCGTTCTGCCGCACACCGGAAGAAGGCGAAAAAGTTCTGAAAATCATGGCACAATACGGTTTGCGTAGAAATCAGTGTAAATCAACAAATAATCAGCATAAATCAGCGTTCAAAGTTTATGTTATGTGCGAAATTCCTTCCAATATTCTTTTAGCTGACGAGTTCCTGAAAATTTTTGACGGGATGTCTATCGGTTCCAATGATTTGACCCAACTGGCACTTGGTTTGGACCGGGATTCGGGCATTGTCACTCACATTGCCAATGAAAACAATCCGGCCGTGAAGAAAATAATAAGCGAAATTATTAAAAAATGCCGCGCTCAAAAAAAATACATCGGCATCTGCGGCCAAGCGCCTTCCGATTATCCCGAATTCGCCGAATTTTTAGTCGAAGAGGGGATTGAGAGTATTTCCTTAAACCCCGATGCGGTTATAAAAACAATCTTAATGATTAAGAAGACGGAAAAGTTATTTGTCCGATCGCCGAATACGAATACGAAAGCGCTGTGACGCGTCACAGCGCCAGCTTAGGGCAGGTAAATTGTCCCGTACTTCGTCCGGACAGGTCTACCATGAGGTTTTCTTTTGGTTTGGGGTGAATCGCGACTATATACTCTTTTTTTTCTTTCTGTTTTGCTTCTCTCTCGATAACTCCTGTAGCTATTTTTATTTATAGCTTTCTTGATGCTGCTGATGGTTTGCGACGAGAGCCATAACTCTTCTCCGATCTGCCGATACTTTTTCCCCGCATTGATGCGGCTAATTACCGCGGCACGCATAACGAAATTATGGCGTTCATAAGGAGTAAACAAAAGCCCAAAAAAATCTCTGGATTTTAAAATTTTACGCCAGCAAGTATTTTCCCATTCCTTGCGCGAAGGGTAGCAGTTAACCGGCGGCAGGGCGAACAGAAATTCTTTTTTACCCTTTACCTTTTTCCTCATGAAATAAGTGTATCATATTGCTATGACGCGTCACAGCACGAGAATTACTTCCTCTAACCTTCTTTCCTTTTAATTTTCTCTCTTTTTAGTCCGGTGTGGTATAATTTTAGTTAATGAATTCTGAAACCCATTCAATGAATTCAGGACAAGCCAAACCCTGTCAAAATTGTCCCGATTTTGTACGAGCAAAGCGAATCTACAAATACCAACGAAGTCATCCAATGCCAACATAACCAGCAGTGTAATGAGCAGTGTACTCAAGTTTTCAAGATTACCCTTCAAGAACTTCAATTCTACAGACGAATGAACCTGCCCTTGTCCTGTCTCTGTCCTAACTGCTGTCACTATCAGCGCCTCAAATAAAGAAACACTCTTAAATTGTGGTATAGGCAGTGTATGTGCGCCGGCATCCAATCTTACGGGGCTAAGCCTCATAAGATTGGATATAAAAATACGGCGGTTCATTTTCACGGCAACCAGTCCTGCTCCAATGAATTTGAAACTTCTTATGTTCCTGACCGCAAAGAGATCGTGTATTGCGAACAATGTTACAACGCCGAGGTGGTTTAAATAATAGCGCTGTGACGCGTCACAGCGCTATACCATGGGATAGCAACTATAATAAGTAGTACATAAAGTAGTATAAAATAGTATAACCTAATAGTATAACCAAAGACTGAATTATGTTATCATAAAATTATGAAAATAGCATTTTACGAAATTGAGGGTTGGGAGGAGTCAATTGCGAGACAGAATCTGGCAGCTGCCGAGCTTTTCTTTTATAAAAACAAGATTGACGAGATAGATTTACCGCCGAAAAGCGATTATTATGATGCGATTTCCATATTTGTTGATTCAAGAATCACTTCTAAGGTTTTAGAGCAATTCCCCAATTTGAAATTCGTCGCTACCCGTTCTACCGGCTACGACCACGTTGATCTTGAGGCTTGCGGTAAGAAAGGCATTCAAGTAGCTAATGTTCCGGGCTACGGCGACAATACCGTGGCCGAGTTTGCTTTCGGGCTGATTCTTAATTTGACTCGTAAAATCTACCACGGGATAGATCAAATTAAAGAAACCGGTTCGTTTTCGCTTGCCGGTCTTCGGGGTACGGATCTTAAAGGCAAGACGATCGGCATTATCGGCACCGGCCGAATCGGCAAAGAGATGATAAAAATTGCCAAAGGTTTTGGACTGGTTGTGCTTGCTTTTGACCCTTTCCCAAACGAAGATTTTGCGCGAGAAATGAATTTCAAATATGTTTCTCTCCAAGAACTTTTGAAAAATTCCGACATTGTTTCTCTCCACTGCCCTTATAACAAAGAAACCCACCATCTCATTAATAAGCAGAATATTACCTTCATCAAAAGAGACGCTTATTTGATTAACACTGCCCGTGGCGGGATAGTTGAGACCGATGCTTTAGTGTTCGCTCTTGAGCAGGGGATACTGGCCGGTACCGGTTTGGATGTGCTTGAAGAAGAAGGGGAAACTAAAGACGAGCTGAAATTCTTGAGTACGGCGCGGGCCGACGGAGGCGAGTTGAAGACGATGCTCCAGAATCATATTTTGATACGGATGCCCAACGTTCTTATCACGCCCCACAACGCCTTCAATACCCGGGAGGCGCTTGAGCGGATTCTTCGTACCACGATTGAAAATTTAAAGAGTTTTATCGAAGGCAAGCCCGTGAATTTAGTGAAATGAGCCGCATTGCTTTTCTTAACGCCCGAACCATAGCCGATTCGCGCGGCGACTTGACCATTGAGGTGATTGTTGAGTTGGAAAGTGGGGCGCGGGCAATTGCTTCAGTGCCCCAAGGTAAAAGCCGCGGCCGCGCCGAGGCTTTCTTATTAGAAACGGCAAAAGCGGTTGAAAACGTAAATCAATTGATCGCTTCAGCCATTCAGGGTAAAGATTTTAAAAATCAGCAGGCGCTTGATAAGTTTTTAATTGCTTTAGACGGCACGTCGAATAAGTCGAAGCTTGGGGCGAACGCTTGTCTCGGCGTTTCTCTTGCTTTTGCCAGGGCTTCAGCGATAAGCCGCGGGATTCCCCTCTGGCAGTACATCCGGGGGCTAGTTACCGATAAGTCCAATATGACCAATGGGTCGGATAGGACTGATAGAACTTATAAGACGCCGCGGTTACTGGTTAATATTATCGGCGGCGGGCTTCATGCTAAAAATAATCTTGATTTTCAAGAATATTTAATCATTCCGAAAACATCGAACGTAAAAGAAGCGTTCGAGACGGCAGAAGTGATTTACGAAAATGTTAATAATCATCTTAAAAGCAAATTCGGTAGTGTTTTGTTTGCCGACGAAGGAAATTTTGCTCCCAATCTTGCCGACAATGAGGAACCGTTTTTAATTATTAAAGAAGCGGCCCGGGCGGCAAATTTGAGCGATAAAATTGATTTTGGCCTGGATGCGGCGGCCAGCAACGTCAGAATGAAGTCAAACGAACTTTTTAATTGGTATTACGATATGAAAAAGAAATACAATCTGCTTTACCTTGAGGATCCGTTTAGCGAAGAAGATTTTGAAAACTTTTCAGAGCTTTTGGATAAAATTGGCGACAATACTATTATTGCCGGCGATGATTTAACCGTTACCAATCTTCAAAGAATGGAACGCGCTCGCGAGCAAAAAAGCATAAACGGCGTTATTATTAAACCGAACCAAATCGGCACTTTAACCGAAACCATTGAAGCAGTTAAAAAAGCCAAAGAATTGGGCTGGGCAGTAATAGTTTCTCACCGCAGCGGCGAGACAAACGATTCTTTCATCGCTGATTTGGCTTACGGCGTCGGCGCTGATGGCTTGAAGGCCGGCGCGCCTTTGGCTCCGGGGCGATCGGTTAAGTACAAAAGATTGATTAATTTGGTTTCAGGACCGAAAAATGGATTTACTGAAAACAATGAGCAGTAAGGAAGAATTTCCAGCATTGGAAAAGCGCGAACTCCCTTTGCCGCCTTCTTGGCGGAAGGCGCTTGGAGTAGGAATAGTGGTAATGGGGTTGGCTATCGGCACGGGCGAGCTGATTTTATGGCCGCATCTTATTGTCAAACACGGATTTGTTCTTCTTTGGCTCGCTTTTTTGGGCATTACCGTCCAGTATTTCATTAATCAAGAAGTGGCTCGCTACACAATCGCTACTGGTGAAAGTTTTTTCACCGCTTCAGCCCGAATTCTTAAATGGTCGGCAATTTTTTGGCTGGTAACTGCTCCTATTTTGTATATTTGGCCCGGCTGGGCAAGCGCTATAGGCACCATCCTCAAAGAACTTTTCGGTTCTGGCGGGTATATCTTCTGGGCGATGCTGCCCTTAGGGTTGGTATTAATTCTCACTTACAGCGGCAGAGTAGCTTATGCGGTTCTTGAATATTCTCTTAAAATAATCGTCCCGGCATTCTTTTTGATGATTCTTGTCATTAGTTTTTTCAATATTGATTTAGAAATTCTAAAAGAAGCGCTGACCGGGCTTTTAAGTTTCGGAGTAATACCTTCAGGCATTGACATCAACGTGCTTCTAGGAGCGGTGGTTTTTGCCGGCGCCGGGGGGATGCTCAATCTTTGTGTTTCACTTTGGTACCGCGATAAGCAAACAGGAATGGCGTCTTATATAGGCAGAATCACTAATCCTATTACTGGTAAAACCGAAGCAATCCCGGCTACCGGTTATATTTTTGAACCGACGCCGATAAATCTCCAAAAATGGCGCGGTTGGCTCCGCTACGTCCGGATTGACCAGGGTATTATTTTTTGGTTTCTCGGTTTTTTAACGCTTTTTTTGTTAAGCGTTAACGCTTACGCTGTCCTTACCCCTCGGGGTTTGGTGCCGGAAGATCTGCAAGTGGCAGTGGTTCAGGCGCATATTTTTGGCGAACAATGGGGCGCTATCGGTTTTAAACTATTCTTGGTGATGGCATTCTTGATGCTTTTCTCGGTAATGTGGACGGTAATTGACGCCTTAACAAGAATTATGAGTGATATTCTCTATACTAATTCCCGAAGCGGTCCTCTGCGGCGGTATTTTTCTTGGTTGATTAATGTTCCTCTTAATGTTCTTTACTATGTTATTATTACAATAGTAGTGGTTATCGGAGCATTTTTAATCCCTTTTCGCCAGCCCCTAACCCTGCTTGTTATTTCGGCCGTATTGGGAGGGTTAACAATGGCGCTTTATACTCCTCTTCTTATTTATATTAACAATACCAGACTTTCTAAACCGCTCCGTCCGGGTTGGCTGACCAATGCCGCAATGGTTCTAATTTCATTTTTCTTCATCTATTTTTCTGTGAAAATTTTTATTCATCATTTTTTGTAACATGCTCAATGTAGTTATTATCGGCTTCGGCAATATCGGCCAGGCGTTAAAGAAAATCATCAAAGAAAAAAATACCAATGTCGAAATTTGGGATAAAGATTTTTCTAAAATCCCGCGTCAGAAGCCCCTTAAAGAAATTATTCCGTCGGCGGATTTAGTATTTTTATGCGTGCCGTCGTGGTCAATAAGAAAAGCCCTTTTAGGCATCAAGCCCTACTTAAAAAGGAAAGTTATCATTATCTCTCTTGCTAAAGGGATGGAGAGAAAAACATTCAAAACGGCCTTTGAAATACTTAAGGAATTGGTGCCATTTAGTTATTACGGTATTTTGAGCGGGCCGATGATCGCCAAAGAGCTTAGACAGGGGAAGGGAGGAGCCGGGGTTGTCGCCGGCAAAAGTAAACTCGTTTTTGAAAAAGTACGCGAGCTTTTTTCTCCCGATGATATGAATCTTGAATATTCCGCAGACGCGAAAGGAACAGCTCTTGCCGGCGTTCTTAAAAACATCTACACTCTCGGTTTCGGGATCGTCGACGGTCTTGGCTGGAGTTTCAACTTAAAAGGCTGGCTGACGACGCAAGTATTTCTGGAAATGAAGAGTATTACAAGCTTGCTTGGCGGCAAATCCGCAACGGTTTTAGGCATAGCCGGCTTAGGCGATTTAGTTGCAACTTCTTTCAGCCCCTACTCCAACCATCGGCGAATCGGCGAAAAATTTGCAAAAACAGGAAGAATAACAAATTTAAAAACCGAGGGACTTATTTCTCTATCTGTTGTTATCTCCGCTTTGTTGGCGAAAAACCTCAAGAAACCGCCGTTATTGGAGGCCTTAAAGGACATTTTTATAAAAAACAAAAATCCAAGAAAAGTATTTGAAGAACTTATTAATTAGAGCAGAGGGATTAAACTTAAGGCAATAAGAATAATTATCGCGATTTCTAATATTTCCAGTCGTACCGTCGCAATTAAGTCAAGGGAGGTTTTAGTATTAAGTTGCATCAGTTTGAATTTTTCCGAAAGGACGCGGCTTCGTTCCGACAGTTCCAAACTGTCAGCAAAGTTAGTGTAGAGAAAGTCAAAATCTTGATTTTCCCAAGTTAATTCTGGCTTGTCGAGGATGCCAAGGTTGGTAATAAGTTCCTGATGGAGACGCATCAATTGGTTGATAAGGCGTTTAAGGTGGGTGGTGCGGAACCAGAAAAGCGGCTTTTCAAATTTCCTCATTTCTTTAAAGAGTTGGTCGAGAAGAGGATCAATTCGCTTTTCGTAAGATTCCAACCCCACCGATTGGCAAAGCAGCATTCCGATTATAAGCAGGAATTTTTCTTCAAAAGAAGGGATTATTATTTTGTTAAAGAGGACGCAGATTTTCTCATTTGGTTCAACAAAAACCTTAATTGAATCTTCGGTGGAAATTGACGGCAGGGAATTGCGGAGAAACGGTTCAATAAGAGAAAGTGCTTTAATTCGGAACTGGGGCGAGGTGTTAGCGAGAGCAACGGCTCCGTAGTGAGTGAGAATAAGATATTGTTGCCGCTTGGCGCTTAATGTAACCATAAGAGAATCGTTCCAGACTACTGGGTAATGTTTACCCAAGCCGGCAAAAGCCGTCCGGAGATCAATCGTTTGGCTGGCCTCAAAAGCTTCGATGGTTAATTTATTGCTCATAATTGAGATTTTTTATAGATTATAAAAATGAACCCCTCCCCGACCTGGTCGGGGAGGGGAGAAAGGCGTTATCTTTTCTTCCCCGCCTTTTTACCCTTCTTCTTAGCCATCAGGCAATTATTTTATTTCCGCTGGTGCCGACTACCGCCAGCTCGTGTTCTATTACTTTAATTATAGCAAAAAAAAATTTTCAGAATTGTGGATAACTTCCTTTGATGAAAGATTTTTTTCCTTTGTGATAAAATTAAAATGATGATTCAGCGGGGGATTGCTACTTTTGGTTTGGATTACGGCCGTTGTCCGCACTGGCTTTTTGAACGGATG
The DNA here is from genome assembly GCA_020062265.1 of Minisyncoccota bacterium. GTDB lineage: Bacteria > Patescibacteriota > Minisyncoccia > UBA6257 > GWB1-50-10 > JAGUWR01. The sequence goes on from JAGUWR010000021.1 coordinate 11,177, forward strand.
GTTAAGCTTGGCCGGGAGAT
>JAGUWR010000040.1 GCA_020062265.1 Minisyncoccota bacterium
CCGCCGCCGTGCGGCCCAATCTTAAAAACGCCAAAAAGGTCATCGGCCAGCCCAACCAACGCCGCGAAAAGCATCGCCGCCAACGGGAGATAGGTTTCGGCTCGATTGACAAAATTGAAGTAATCGGCAAAACCGTCAAAAAGTTTTTGAAAAACGAAAAAGAGAAGGGCCAGGCCGAGCACTGCCCCCCAGACGATAACCCCGCCCATCGTCGGCGTATCGGCTTTTTGTTTATGAAACTGATGGAAGACCGGTGCACTCTGTTCGTCGCGGATGTTTGTCTTCTTAAGATTGTAACGCTCAATTACTCTGATAAAAATCGAAGTAAGAAAAAGGGCGGCGATGAATGACATCGCGAACATAATGAGAACTCTGATTCCTTCAAAAACCGCCATACTACTGGAACTTATAAGCCCGGCCGACCCATTCGAATAATTCTTTAGTGTTTTTAATTCGATTATAGCTGCCTAAAATTACTAAAATAAAACGTTGAGTATTGAAAGTAAATATTGCCGCCAAATTCTCTCTTGCCTCGAGAGAAGTGCCGGTTTTACCACCCCAGAAATTTTTATCCTCAACTAAAGAATTTATGTTTTGAAGCATCCGACTCTCCACCCTATTAATCGGCTGAACTAAAAGGGATGGCAAACGGCTCCAGTTAAGAACTTCGGGGTGCCGTTCAAGAACGTATCTCAACAATCGAACGATGTCGGCGGCGCTGGACATATTGTTGTTTGAAAGCCCGCTGGCGTCCGTAACTCTGGTTTGAGACATTTTTAATTCTCGCGCTTTTTCATTCAGCCGGGCCACAAAAGCATCTTTGCCGTAATAATACTCAAAAGCGGCGGCGGCATCATTGCTTGAGGTAATCACCATTATTTTTAAAAGGTCGAAAGCAGTGTAGATTTCGCCGGCCTGGAAACCGCCGTTATTACCTTCGGTTGTTATCATCTCGGGGGTAATCTCTATTTTCTTGTTAATCCCAATATCTTCAGACGCCACCACGGCCGTAAGAAGCTTAGTCAACGAAGCCATTGGCCAGGGACGATAAACCTGGTGGTAGAAAAAAGGAAAGCCATCATCAAGTGATTCAATCAGAACTGCCCCAGCGTTAACTTCTAAATCAAGAACTTCCCAGTTTCTAACCGGTCCTCGTTTTATCTCAATTTCTACGGGATTTTGAACAGCTCTTAGCGCTACTGCCTGAAACGAAAGGTTTGGAGGATTAGCCGGCGGTTTTTGAACAGCCGGAGCAGCCGGGATTGACACCATTCCGACAGCAGGTCGGAACTGTGATCGGTTCAAATCCGCTCTCGTAATTGTGAGAGAAACAAAAATTACTAAGATTAGCGCCAATGCCTGAAATTGAAAAGCCATGTTAATTACTCCGCAGTTGTTTGCTCGACGGCGAACTTGTTAAGCACGTCTTTGTAGTTTTGATATTCCGGCAGTCCCTCTTTCCTCAACAGCCCGAGATGTTTAAGCGACTCGCTATTGAGATCATAGCGGTAGACGTTCCCTCGTTCCGGATCGGAAGATCGTTCAATCAGACCGCGAACTAGCAAACTCCTTAAGATGAAACTTGAATTCACGCCGCGGATCTGATCAATAGTAGCCCGGGCGACTGGTCCTAAATAAGCAACGATGGCGATGGCTTCAAGAGCGGCCGGCGTGAGGGCTTCCCGAAATTCTTCCTTTATAAAATTTTGTATTAACTTCTGAAGATCGGGTTTAGTAACGAGTTGAACGCGACCACCGTTCCAAACTAACGTTAGTCCCCTTTTCAAATCATTGGCTAAATCGAGACCGTGTGTCTCAAGAAGACGACGACAATCTTCTTCAGTCAACCCCAGCCGCCGGGCGAGATCTTTAAGTAAAATCGGCTCTCCGTAAGTGAAAAGGACCGCCTCAAGCGCTGCTATTTTATTGTATTCGTTATTTTCACTCATCCCCAGTAGTGTTTTTAATTTTAATATGGAGTTCTTCTAACTGGCTTTCCTCAACCGGCGCCGGCGCATCCATCATCAGATCGCGGCCGTCGCCGGTCTTGGGGAAAGCAATCACTTCACGGATATTGGGCTCTCCTTGAAGGATAGCGACAAAACGATCAAGGCCGGAAGCGATGCCGCCGTGAGGCGGAACGCCGTACTCAAATGCTTCAAGCATATGGCCGAATTTTTCTTTAACATCGCCGGGTTTATTGCCCATTGCTTCAAAAACCGCTTGAAGCAAATCCGGCTTATGAGTCCTGATTGAGCCGCCGCCAATTTCATAGCCATTTAACACAACGTCATATTGATAAGCCAAAATTTCTGCAGGATTTTCTTTAAATACTTCTTTAAATTGTTTGGAATTTGGTGCTTGGTATTTGGAATTTATTTTGACCTTGGGCAAGGTAAAGGGGTGATGAACCGCATCCCAACGCTTTTCCACATCTCTCCATTCAAACATCGGAAAATCAACAATGAAAGCAAAAGCTAGTTCGTTGGGGTTATTCTCGCCGCGACGCAAATCCGGCTTATCTGAACCGTACCGTTCCATCGTTTCGGCGTAGTTCAAACGCGGGAAATTTTTCTCCGTAATTTTTTTATCGGGATACAATTTCTCAATAAGAGCGATGTATAATTCCTCGATTAAATTAAGAATGTCGTCTTGTTCAATAAAACTCATCTCGATATCAAGCTGGGTAAATTCCGGCTGGCGGTCGCCGCGGGTATCTTCATCGCGAAAACAACGGGCAATTTGAAAATAACGCTCGAGGCCGGCAACCATCAGGAGCTGTTTGTACTGCTGAGGCGATTGAGGCAGAGCGTAGAACTTGCCCGGATGGAGACGGGCCGGCACGAGGTAATCGCGGGCCCCCTCCGGAGTCGATTTCCCCAAAATTGGAGTTTCAACTTCTACAAAATCTTTGGCACTCAGAAAATCGCGGATAAACTTAATCACTCGAGCCCGCTCGCGAAGGTTGGCTTGGAGACGCGACCGACGGAGATCAAGATAGCGATGCCGCATTCGCCCTTCTTCGCCTATTCCATAGCCGTCGCCGGCTAAATCAAAAGGCGGCGTTTCCGCCTGGGTTAAAATTTCCAATGTCTCTGCCAATACTTCAAAATTACCCGTCGCCAGCTTCGGGTTATCCATTCCTTTGGGTCTTTTTTGAACTTTCCCGCTCATCTTAATCACCCACTCCGGCCTTAAAGTATCCGCAAGTTTGTAAAGCTCAACTCTATTTTTCGGATTTCCGCCAGAGACGGATCCGCTTTCGGCGGGAAAAACAAGCTGAACAATACCGCTCCGGTCTCTTAAATCAATAAAAATAAGCTTACCATGGTCTCGTCTCGTATCTACCCAGCCGTAAAGTTCAACCTCTTTTCCTTCAGCACCAACAATGTCCCGGCTTAAAACTCGCATTGTTCTCATTATAGCTTAAAATTTAAAAACTTCCACTTCATTGTTTTTCCTTAGTAAAACTTTAATAGTCCCGTCTTGGTCGGTCCGGTAGATAGTAGCCCCAGCAGCAAGGAGACGGCTAAGCGCTTCTCGGGTCGGATGGCCGTAGAAATTCTTCCCTACCCCGATTGCCGCCAGGCGGGGCCGGGCAACTGAAAGAAATCGCGCCGAAGAAGAATATTTTGAACCGTGATGAGCAACCTTAAGAATATCAACCGGCGCCCATTCGCTAAAGCCAACCAATTTCTCTTCAATAGCGGCGCTGATATCGCCGGTAAAAAGGGCTCTGGCGCCGCCGGCCTCAAGAGCAAAAACCAGACTGGTATCGTTAGAGACGCCTCGTTTTACAAGTTCGCTATCCGGCGAAATTATCCTCATTACACTTTTCTGATGTCGAATTCTGTCACCAGCTCCAAGATTTATAGTTTTAACTCCTTTTTCGTTTATAACCGCTTTGAGTTCTTCAAAAGCCGATGCGGTGCCGGCGCGACCGTTATGAATAAAAATGCCGACCCGATAACGCCGCAAGACCTCAATCAGACCGCCGAAATGGTCAAGCTCGGGATGGGAAAGAATTACCAAATCAAGATAGCGCTCGGTTGGCGGCAAGGCCTTAGCCAACGCTTCTAAAACTCTGCCGTTAGGCGGTCCGCCGTCAATGAGAATTTTCACGCCGCCCGGCAATACCACCAGCGAGCCATCCCCTTGACCAACCTCTAAAAAGTAAAATAAAAGGTCGCCGCGGCGGTCGCTTAAAGCAAAAATTTGCCAATAGACAAGAGTATCTAAAGCAATCAGGACAATAACGATGATGATGACCCGATTTTTATGTTTTTGGAGCCATTCGATTAATTCGTTGAACATGGGCGATTAAAACAATGAAGGCGGCGTAGTAAAAAAATATCAAAACAGCGCTCAGGGTAGGGGTGATGGGAACGGTTAATTTGGAAAAAAATTCAATCACCAGAATTTCAAAACGGAGAAGAAGCCAGGCCGCCCAGCCCAAGGCCAAAGCCAAATGATAAGAAATAAACGAAACTGCCGCCACTACAAACCCCAGCCCCATTGTTACCGGTACTGCTTCAAGGACGAGGACGTTGGCGAAAAGCGCAGTCAATGAAAAATTATTGAAACTGGCGATTAAAATCGGCGCCACTGCAAGCTGGGCCGACAGGGTCATAGTGAGATTCTCCCGCCAGCCGAGGAACCCGGCCTTCTCGGGCCACTTAAATATTTTGCCGAGCGCTGGTTTAAGATAAATAATGCCGAGAAGAGCTAGAAATGAAAGTTGAAAACCGGCATCAAAAACCAGCACTTTGGGGTTAACAAACGCCATTGCCAGAGCGGCAAATATAATAGCGTTTCTGAAATTATAGAGCCGGCCGAGCTCCTTGGCGAGCAGGACAAGAATACCCATCAGGCCGGCCCGCACCACTGACGCTTCGGCACCGGTCATCATCACAAAACCGAGAATCAAAAGAACGGTCAGGGCGAAAGACAACCGACGAGACAAAAAACATAGAAAGATGGAGGCCGCTGCCCAAGCAATGATAGTAATATTGTACCCGGAAAGCGCCACCAGGTGAGTGGTACCGCTCCGAGCCATCGCTTCTTTGAACTCCTTAGAAAACTCGCTCCGGCTGCCGAGAGTGAGACCCGAAAGGAGAGCCGCTTCCCGAACCGGCAGAACTTGTTGAAAAGAGAAGACAATTTTGTTTCTAAGTTCAAAGAGACGCGCTTTGAACGGTGAACCCCGGTTGGAGGCTATTAACCTAACTTCTTTTGGAAAATTAACAAAACCGCTTACCCGCTCTTTAGCAAGATAAGAGGCATAGCTGGCTGGTTCGGGCCGTTGAATCACTCCTTCAAAACGAATAAGATCACCGTAGCGGAAACGCGGGTAAGCCGATAATCTCACAAGAATATTGCCCCGGCGGGGCGGTTGAAGAGCAATTTTAAAATCTTGTTTAGATAAACCCCATTCAGGATTACTCACTACCAAACCCTCAAAAGTTGTTTTCGCGCCAAAAGGAATAACTACATTTTGAAAACGTTTATCGTCCCAAATAAAATAGAGAGCCCCAACAAAAACGAGGAATACCAATCCCCCCATCCAAGCGATTCGCCGATCCTTTTTCAAAACGTATAAAAACAAAAGTGCCGCGCTGATTAACGCGGCGCCAATAAGGATTAGCGATATTTTCAAACCAACGCTCGCTAAAAGCACCCCGACAAGAAAAAATGCCGCTCCGAAGAAAAAAATATTATGAGGAGACATTAGTAAAAAATTTCCAATTTCTGGTTACTGATTTCTAATTACTAATTCCTAAACTAATACTCATATTGGTGCTATACCACGGTACAGCGCTATTCGATCGAATAGTACCAATGTCTTCCAAACTACCTCTACGTTATGTTTTAACCACA
>JAGUWR010000016.1 GCA_020062265.1 Minisyncoccota bacterium
ACCGTTTAACTTTTTCAATTATTCTTTTATTAACGTTGTTTCTCCATTTTTTTAGAATTAATCTGCCGGCCAAGCCGGTTTTTGACGAGGTTTATTTCGCCACCTTTGCCGCTAATTATGCTAAGAATGAGCCTCATTTTGACGTTCACCCGCCGTTAGGAAAAATAATTTATTCGTTTCCCCTCCTTTTCCAGAAAGACAAACTTGCCGACGCGCCTTTTATTGTGAAAGAAAAGGTTGGCCGAGAATTTATGACGACTCATCTCGCCGATTCCTTCGGGGGTTTCCCTTATCTTAATCTCCGCTTTTTGAGCGCCATTTTCGGCGTTTTATTAGCCGTTAGCATTTATTTTTTTATAAAAAACCTTACCGGTAATAAAACCGCCGCTCTGCTGGGGATGTTTTTTGTCGCTTTTGAAAACGCTCTTCTTCTGGAGACGCAGTTAATTCTTTTAAACGGAATGTATTTAGCGTTGGGATTTTTGGCATTGGCCTTGCTCTTTAGAGAAAAGCCGGTCCCACTTGTTGCCGGCATTCTTTGGGGGCTGGCTTTAAGCGTCAAATTAATTGCCGCTGTTTTTTTGGGTCCGGCCGTAATCTATTTTTTAGTAAAAAACAAGCATTTAAGAGATCGGAGATTATTAATTTTTTTGACAACCGGTTTCGGTATTTTCTTTCTAATTTTGTTTTTTATAAATGGCGTTTTTGTCGCCCCTATTGAGCGGCTCAACTATTATCATCCGCTGGATATGCCCTATGCCGAGCAGGTGGCTTTTCAATCATATCTTGGTCAAACCTTCCAGAGCTTTCTGGTTGAATTGAATATCTCTTTAAGCGGTTATATGTTTGACGTCGGCTTCCACCCCTTTTCCAGCCAGTGGTTCCAATGGCCGTTTATGCTCAAGCCGATGAATTATGATTTTTCCGGCGGCAAGATTTTAACGCTAATCGGCAACCCGGCGGTCTGGTTTTTAGGCACTGTTGCGATTTTCTTGGCAATTCTGAAATTCAGAAAGTATCCAATTCTTTTAGGCGGCTATATCTTTTCTTTGATTCCTTTTATGTTTGTCCAGCGGGTTACTTTTCTCTATCATTACTTCCCGGCGCTTATTTTTGCCATTACTTTGGCTGCCGCGATTATCGCCGAGAAAATAGAACCTTTAGATGCGAAAGAAAAAAGAAAATGGTTGTTCATCATTATCGGGACAGTTATTTTCTTTTTCTTTGTTGTTTCGCCGTTTACTTTTGCTTTGTAGCAATCACGAATATTCACGAATAAATCTAACCAATTACATGAATATATTAGTGAAATTTGTGTCTGTATTCGTGTCATTTGTGGTGTAAATAAATAAACAAAAACCCGTGAGAGGTTTTTGATTTACCTCTCACGGGTAAAGCTGTTACTACACGTTACCTAACTCGTTGGGACTTTATGATAGTTCCATCGTGGAGTCCCTTGAGTCGGAGAAGTCCTTCGGGTTCACCTCCTCGCCAACTTGAGTAGCCAGCCGGCATTGCGTACGGTTTTTGACTGCCGTCAACTTGACGGGGAAGTGCTACAAAGTTTTTATTGGAGTGGATACGATGATATGTACCCGGCCCCACTAAAACCGTCAGCACTGTATCGCCAGCATTGAACCGGAATTCCTCCGGTTCATAGCGAACCGTTGCCGGAGCAGGTGGCGGATGAGACCAAGGCCGTAGTTTCTCGTTTAACACAAGAAACACAACGAGTAAAATCAAAACGAGTAAAATCAAAATTAGCGCCAATTTGGGTTTTGATCCCTGTTCAAATTTTTTGTCGGCTTGGACTTGTTTTTTGTGATTCTTTTTCGGTCTCACAAAAATCACAATCACAAAAGAAAGACCAATTAGGACACCGGCAAGAATCAGGAGAACTAGAAGTATACTCATGCTTTATCACCTCCCTTTGACCAGAGTTTTTATCGTATCAAGAAGAGAACCGGCGCCGGGAATTATTACTGTGGTATTGGCACCCTTAGATAAGTCCTCTGTTATCTTCATCGCTACACCCTCGTCGCCAACATGCTTTGCGGCACCGAAAACAGTAGCAATCCTGCCACTTTCAGCTTTAGCAATGATACGGATTGCCTCGGCTTTATGCGTTGCGGCATCTTTTTCAGCCTCTGCCTGTCTTACTACCAATGCCGCTTGAGCAAATTCTGGTGGTGGCGTCAAACTGCTGATTTCAAGTCCGACCGTGTACCAACCGTACAGCTTCTCAATTTGACCGGTGATTTCCTTAAGATGAGAATAATGAGAAAGGAGATTATCTCCTACGTGGAATTTTTTCCAAGTACTTTCGGCAAATCGTGGTCGGAGATAAGCCAGAAGTCGGTTAGAAGATGTTTCTAACCATTCCTGTACTCGGAAAAGGGCTTTGAAAGGATTGACGATTTTGCCGGTCCAGACAATTTTAAAATCAACCGGTATCAAATCCGTGTCCTCAACGCCCAACAGTACCAGCAGATAAGTTTCCTGGCGGACCAAAATATGGTTTGACATTTCCGCTCTTGCCTGTTGGTATTTCAGCCCAGCTATCTCCTCTTCTTCAATGTTGGGTGGCAACTCGCCTCGGAGTGAGGTCCATTTAAATTGGTAAGTATAGACCTTATAGAAGGGCCATAAGCCGACTAAATAGAGACCCCCGAAATCTATGAAAAATACTGTTTTCATAAACTTTCGGAAAAGCCCTTTTTGTGGTTTGATGTCTTTCAGCGTCAATTTTGAGTCGGGTTGTTGTTGTAACCCCTTGAGATGTTCTTGGAGATTTATAACGTCCCAATCCTGGTCCCTATAAGTGAGACCAGTTTTCTCAACAAGATACCGAAAGCGGTGGCCCATAAAGGTCATAATGCATTTATGAGCTCTGCCGAAACGGACAACGCCTTTTACTTGCCCTTCTTTGACAACCGTAAAAAACAAATTCCGGTTGCCAAGAACTAACGCTAGAACCACAAAAAGATACACGTTGAGGATAATGAGGCCGAAGACTTCAATAGTTTCAACCCAACCCCACAAAAAACCACCCACCGTTAAAGCAACCACAATTGCGGTCCATATCATAAATCTTTGTGTTTCCATCACAATTCCTTTCTTTTTAGTTTTTAGATTTTGTGTATTTCAGTTGTTTTCAATTCTCAAAAACCTATTTTAAAATATACCATACCCCCCAAGATTTGTCAAATTATGGTTTTATGAGTAAAATAAATACATTAGTAGGCCGAGGTGGCGAAATTGGGAAACGCACTAGCTTTAGGAGCTAGCGGGAGCAATCCTTTGGGAGTTCAAATCTCCCCCTCGGCATCATTTAGAAAAAATCAAACCGCCGCCTGCGGCGGCGAAATGTGTCCGAATTATTTTCAGTACCCTCTATTGAATTTTAGAAAAAACAGAACCGTCCCTAAATTTTCGTCGTATTTTTCTTTACCCGTAGTTATATCAATAAATTTTCGTCGTATTTTTTTGCCACCTATAATTATATCAATCAAAATCCCTAAATGTTCCATATAATTAGCGATCGCTAATTATCGGGTGGATAGGAAAGAAAAAAAGAAGTAGGAAAGGGAAAATATGAAAAAATATGAAGAAAGAGAAATGTTCGGTGTTAGCGACGGCGGCGGGTTTGTCCGCCATAGTCGTGTTAGCGACGGCGGCGGGCGTGGAAGGCGCGGTGGACTTCGCGGAGTTCTTTGTTGGTGATGTGGGTATAGATCTGAGTGGTAGCGATATTGGCATGGCCAAGAAGTTCTTGGACCGCCCGAAGGTCGGCGCCGTTGATTAAGAGATCGGTGGCGAACGCATGTCGCAAGATATGAGGGTGAATCTTTTTGGCGATGCCGGCGGCGCGGGCGTAACGATCCACGAGCCGCTGGACCGCCCGCGGCGTAATCCGGCCGATGACTTTGCCGCTTTTAATCAAACTAACAAAAAGCGTTTCTTCAGCGTCTTCGCGTTTATCAAGATATTCTTTCAGCGCTTTTTTAGCCCGTTCCGAGATAAAGACCACTCGCAGTTTGTCACCTTTGCCGCGGACCGAAATCTCGCCCCGCTTAAGATTAATATAGCGTTTTAGATTACAAAGTTCAGCGAGCCGGAGCCCGGTTGAGAAAAAAGTTTCAAGAATTGCCCGGTCGCGGAA